>JASFFF010000468.1:0-3551 GCA_050124445.1 Desulfosarcina sp. | reverse complement strand
GCGACAGCTGTCGTCGAGTCTTACCCGGCAGATTGCGATGTTCAAAATTGACGAAGGCCCGGCAAACTAAATCTCATGTGCTGGTTGGGCCGTGTTTAACGGGCTGCAGCAGGCGCAGCAGCCCGATCATACGCTGCGCGGTGGTGCGGATGCACGGAGGGGCAACTTGCCTGCCGCACATTGGCCGGCATCGGAGAAAAACAAGGCATGATCATATTTTGTGAAGAATGCGGTGCCAGGAATGATCTGAGTTCAGACAGTCTCGACGAGCATTTGCACACATTCGAGTGCAGCGAGTGCTGCCAAGTTCTCATGGTATCCAAGCCATCCGTAGGCAGTGGCGGGCTCAACGCGTTCGCCAAAATGACGGATGCGTGCCATGCTTCGGTTGCGTCGGACAAACCGATCACCGTCTTGATCGTTGATGACTCCACCTTGTTGCGTAAAATCATTAAGGAGATGTTTTCCGGTGACGATCAACTGCAAGTGATCGGGGAAGCCGAGCACGGTCTAAAGGCGCTTGAGCTGATTCCCGCACTCAAGCCCGATGTGGTGACGCTGGATGTTAACATGCCGGTCATGGATGGCCTGACCACGATTAAACACATCATGATCAAATGTCCCACACCGGTGGTGATGTTTAGCACCCTCACCGGCAGCGGCTCTTTGGAGACCTTCGAAGCGCTGAGGTATGGGGCCGTCGATTTTCTGCAAAAACCGTCCAGCCTGCTCAAAACGGATCTGAAAAGCCAGCATGAGCTCATTATCAGCCGGGTGAAAAATGCCGCCCGCGCCGGGATGGACACCATACGCTACTTGCGGCCGGCCCAGGTTCCCCAGGTTAAGAAGGAAATTGTCCAGCAGGATTGCAATCAGGTGGTTGCCATCGGCAGCTCGTACGGTGGGTATGGATCCCTGTTGGGACTCATTCCAGAAATCAAACCGGATGTGCCGGCTGCATTTCTGTCGGTGCTTTATGCGACGGCCCCCCATGTGGATGCCTTCACCGTCTATCTGGACCGACACAGTCTTCTGAACGTGCGCCGCGCCGTGGATGGCGCCCGCCTGCATGTTGGGACCTGCTACCTGGCATCGGCCTTCGAGCAGCTAGCGCTAAGCAATGGGTCCGGCGGTCTATCACTGCAATTGCAATCTAAAGCAGATACCAATCCCGGGCAGGCCTTTGACAGTTTGATGTTTGCGCTGTCTGATACGCTGAATGAACGCGCATCGGGTATTCTGCTTTCCGGGATCGGCAACGATGGCATTGCCGGCATCGGCAAGATTCTGAGAGCGGGTGGCAAGGCCATTGTTCAGGACCCGAGCACCTGCCTATGCAATGACACCACTGCCATGACCGTCAAACAATTCGGTCTGCCTCCGGTACTCCCAGGGGTCACCATGGCCGAAGCGATCCGGGCAACCTGCCTGGAAACCAGCCACAAAAAGGAGAGAAGCGCCGATGAATGAACAGCTTGCGCAAACCAATCAACAATCAACCGAAGCCAAAGCAACCAAACAGCTGGTGGGCTTTGTCATCGGTGATGAATGGTTCGGAGTGAATATCCTTGATGTCCAAGAGATTATCCGGGATACGACCATCACTCCGATTCCCGATGCGCCTGACTTTTTAGAAGGCGTCATCAATCTCAGGGGCAGCATCATACCGGTCATCGACCTTCGCAAACGGCTGAAGCTGGTGCAAGCGGAAGCGATCGTCGACGATGCATGGATCGTCATTCTCAGGATTGAAAACCGCATGACCGGGTTTGTCGTCGATCGAGTTACCAAGGTGTTAAACGTTCCGCAAGACAGCATCAAGCCGCCGCCCGATATCGTGGTTGCTGGATTGAAGAGCCAATACATCCAGGGCGTGTGCAAAATGGATCAGCGGCTGTTGATCCTCCTCAATTTTAGTCGAATTTTGATGGTTGAGGAAATCAAGAAGTTAAAGTCCATGAAACGCTCGAAGGTGCCGGCTAGCGCCTAATCCATTCCGGCGTTCTGTTTTGGTCTCATGCCGCTTTACGTAAATAAGGAAAGGGTGGATGGAAAAAACGATTTTGGTGGTGGACGATTCGTCCATTATGCGCAAGATGATCAAACAGACCCTCATCGGTGCCGGCCATACCGTCGTCGGGGAAGCCAAGAGCGGTGACGATGCGGTGGCCTTGTATCAGGGCCTGAAGCCTGATTTGGTCACCATGGATATCACCATGCGGGGCATGGACGGCATTGCGGCAGCCAAAGCGATTCTGGAATTCGACGCCGATGCCAAGATCATTATGCTTTCCAACCTGGACGAGGACAAGTTCAGCAAGGAAGCGGTTCAAATAGGTGCCAAAGGATACATTAACAAACATAAAACCGCCGAAATAGTGGATTTGATCGATCGGTTGTGAACCGCGCCAATGCGCCCCAAGTGGATACTGCACACGGATCCATTGATGGAACGAAGGAGCATTCCATGACAGACAATTCCTTGATTGCGGATTTTGCGGACGAGACCCGGGAGCATCTGGAGGAACTGGAGAGCAGCCTGCTGCGTCTGGAATCCGATCCGGGAGACCGCGGGCTGCTGAACACCATCTTTCGGTCGATGCACACGATCAAGGGTGCCTCGGAGTATTTGGGATTCGCGTGCATGGCGCAACTGTCCCACCGGCTGGAGAATCTGCTGGACCTGTTTCGCGAGGGCATTCTGACCGCCGACAAGGTGGCGATTGACCTGCTGATCGACGCCCGGGATCGAATGGGCGACCTGATTTCACAAGTTGAAGAATCGGGCCAAGAGACAGCCACGATCGATGATCTGCTGGATCGAGTGGCGGCATTGAGCGACGGACCGGCGGCGACCGAGGACGCCGCCGACGCAGCCAGGATCTGCGATGGCGAAACGGACACTGAGCTTTTCGATATATTCATGGAACAGCTGGCCGAAGGGGTTGCAGAACTGATGCAAACCGCCCGGCGGATGGCTCGGCAGGAAGCGGTCCCCGAGGCGGTGACCGAGATGACCGATCAGGTGGGCAAATTATCTGCCACGGCCAATTACATGGGCTACGATCAGCTGACGGCGGTGTATGCGGACATGCTGACGGGCCTGGAGGCGTTTGCCTCCCTGTCGCCAACCGATGATGCCGACGCCATTGACACCCTGCTGCAATCGACCGTTTTCGGTGGTGTCCAGGACATTCAAGCGCTGTTTCCCAAGGCAGCGTTGCTAAACGCCATCGACACATCCTCAGTCACCCGAGCAGCCGATCCAGCACCGGATACCGCGGGCAGCGACACCGTGGTCGGCATCGACAATACACCTGACAAGCCTGCTGAGGAATCGGTTGTCGATACAGATGCGCCCATCAACTTGGATATGGGCGCGAGCACGGATCAGGCAAGTGAAAAAGAATCCGATGGACCATCGACGCTTCAGGAGACAGACAATTCCTTGATTGCGGATTTTGCGGACGAGACCCGGGAGCATCTGGAGGAACTGGAGAGCAGCCTGCTGCGTCTGGAATCCGATCCGGGAGACCGCGGGCTGCTGAACA
>JASFFF010000467.1:0-3559 GCA_050124445.1 Desulfosarcina sp. | reverse complement strand
TGTTTATGCGTCCGTCCATGTGCACCCCCCTTTATTGATCAACATCACCGGGCGAAGCCAACGCCATTTCGAATCGGGTTACGAAAGCATAACCAGATAAATTTCTTGATCATTTTTATGACCGGAAGTATATTTCCCGTCAACATTTCGCATGACGGGAAGCAGATGGAAAACAGATGGAAATTGCCCCGAGGAGAAAACACGCATGAAAAAAACAGTTATCAAAGGAACCGGTCGCTATTTACCCTCCCGCCTAGTCACCAATGACGATCTGGCCCAGTGGATGGACACGTCCAACGAGTGGATTCTCCAGCGCACTGGCATCGAACAACGCTACTGGATTCCTGAAGCGGGCGGTGTCGGCGTTTCCGATCTGGCCTTGGAAGCCTCAAAAACCGCCATGACGCGTGCCGGTTGGCAAGCGCATGATATCGATCTGATTATTTTCGCCACGTTGAGCCCGGATCTTTTTTTCCCCGGGTCCGGATGTTTGCTGGCCCATAAGCTTGGCTTGTCGCGCACGCCGGCATTGGACATTCGCCAGCAATGCACCGGCTTTCTTTACGGTATGACCATTGCCGACGCCTATATCCGCAGCAGCCTGGCCAAGCGCGTGCTTCTGGTCGGAGCTGAGGTGCACAGCACTGGCCTGGACGTCTCCACCAACGGTCGCGATGTGGCCGTTATTTTCGGAGATGGTGCGGCAGCAGTATGCTTGGAACATGTGGAGACGGATGACAAACAAGCCGGCGTACTGGCCTCCAGTCTGCACGCCGACGGTTCGCTGGCCGAAAGCTTAATGACCTACGCGCCGGCTTCACGAGAAAACCCGCGAATAGATGAAAAGATGTTGGCCGAGGGCAAGCATTTTCCGACCATGGATGGTAGAACCATATTTAAGAATGCCGTCCGGCGGCTTCCCGAAGTAGCCGGAGAGGTGCTAAAAACAGCGGGCATGCCATTGGAAGCGGTTGACCTCTTCATTCCCCACCAAGCCAATTTAAGAATCAACCAGGCATTTGCCAACGCCCTGGATCTTCCCGAATCAAAAGTCTACAACAATATTCAACGTTACGGGAACACCACGGCAGCCAGCATTCCGCTGGCTCTGGACGAAGCCATCGAAAAGCAGATCGTGGGCACTGGCAGCACGGTGATGCTTATCGGTTTGGGCGCGGGGGTTACCTGGGGTGCGGTGCTTTACCGTTTCGCCGGGTGAGGCATCCAAAATGATTGTCTGGAGATTGACGTCAGGGCCCGGGCGCTGCGTGGCAAGGCGGATCGACGCAGCCCGCTCTCATCCCGTTTAGAGATATCGTTTGTCAGCCATATGGTTGGGTCATTTCGACAGACGCCCCTTGAACAGCATGCGCAGATAGTGGCGGTTAATCGCATCGATTTTGGCGAAGTCATGGTCGTTATCCCGATTGCGGGCACCGATCTCATCGCGCAGCGAACCGGCGGTCACCTTACCCAATTCGACGCCGAACTGGTCGAACGGGTTGATGTTCCATAAAAAGCCTTCAAATATGGTTTTGGCTTCGTAAAAAGCCAGCAACCGGCCCACGTTTTCCGGCTCGAGGTCTTCCAGCACCAATGTCGTGGATGGCCGGTTGCCTGAAAATGATCGAGCCGGATCGTCGCTCTCGCGCCCGCTGGCCAATGCCGTTGCCTGGGCCAGCATATTGGCCCACAACTCCTGCTGGTGATTCACCCCTTGATAGTGTCCGTCGTCGACCTGGTATTGCGGGTTGAGCACGCCAATGAAATCGATGGGAAATGCCTTGCCCTGATGGGCCAGCTGAAAGAACGAGTGCTGGGCGTTGGTCCCCGGCTCGCCAAAGATGACCGTGCCAGCCGGTTCGGCAAGCAGACGCCCTCTGCAATCAACCGATTTTCCGTTGCTTTCCATGTTTAGCTGCTGAACATGAGGCGCCAGTTTGCTTAGCGGAGAGGCATAGGGAATGATGGCCGTTTGGGGATAGCCGAGAAAGCTCGTATTCCAAACGCTGAGCAGCGCCGCGATCAGCGGCAGGTTTTGCACCGGCGCCGCTTCCAAGGCGTGTTTGTCCATCGCTTCAGCGCCTTTGAGGAAACGTTCAAAGCGTGAGAACCCCAGATAGAGGCTAAGCGGTACACCACCGACTGCCGAAGTGACGCTGTAACGCCCGCCGATGTAATCGAACATATGAAAGGCCGCCAGTCCCTTTTCGGTGCCATGATCGCCGGGGCTGCCTTTGCTGGTGACTGTCGCCAGATGTTGTGACGGATCCAGCCCAATGGCGGCCAGGTTGCGCTGAATCAGATTTTCATTGGCCATGGTCTCGACGGTCGTGTAACTCTTGGAGATTACCACCCACAAGGTTCGTTCCGGATCGATGCGGGACCAGATGGCCCCGAAGTTGTGACTATCCACGTTGGCTAAAAACGCCAAACGGATATTTTGGTCGGCAAAAGCCTCAAGCGCCCGGGCCACAAATTCCGTGCCCAGGTAGCTGCCGCCGATTCCGACGACCACCACATGTGCGAACGGCAAACCGGTACTGCCCACGATCTCGCCGCGATGCACCGCTTCGGAGAACTCACGAATCTGCTGCCGGACGCGTTTCAGGTCCGCCTTGGCGTCTATGCCGTCAACCCATAGCGGGGTGTCGCTAAAGCTTCTGGCGGCCATGTGAAGGACGGCCCGGTTTTCAGTGGTATTGACCTTCGACCCGGCAGCCATGGCTGAAAAACGTTGCCTGACAGCGGCTGAATCGGCCAGTTGGAAGAGCAACGCCATACACGCCTCATCCACGCGCTGCCGCGAATAATCCAAAAAAAGGCCGCCACCAAAGGCGCTGAACGTGTCTAACCGGTGCCGGGCTTGAATCAGATGGCGGAGATGTTTCTTTTCATGATTCATTACCAGGGCGTGATCGTTCAATTGTGCATGCAGCGGATGGTCATCAAAACAATAGTCTTGCATGTGATCCCCACGCGTTGTCTTACACGCGCAGCCCCGGCGTCGTATGGGACTGATCGCGCTGGTTGTTTACCGTGACACAGCAGAAGCGGCGCATAGCCGAAGATTTCGGTGCCGATGGTTGGTTACGCTCGGGAGCAGCGGCACAGCGGTGATCGTATCATTCGTCTTTGGATTCTTGGAATATGGCATCGGACTCAACGGACGCATGGGAACGCGAGCAGGAAACACTGTTGGCCAAAACCGCTCGAATCCTGTCCAGGGGGAGGCAGCTGTGCATGCAATCGGGGAAAAGATAGCGGTCAATGCACTCCCGACAAGGGCTTTTCACCAGGTAACCAATATCAAAATCAAAGCGATGTATGTACTTATTTGCCATGGTCGTTGTCGATTCAGCTGGTAACATCATTGCCGGCACCGCTTTTGTGGGCCTTGTCGATCCGGAGCGATTCCCTTGATCCTTTTGAGTCTATGATTAACATAACCGCTTGGCCGGTACAAGGTTAAACCCGCTTTTCGATTGCCTTGACACAGGCGGCATGATGCCATTAGGCTGCCTTGCACGAACCCCATAAACAATTGTCGGACAGGAAA
>JASFFF010000466.1:0-3562 GCA_050124445.1 Desulfosarcina sp. | reverse complement strand
TGCCAATGGAGAAAAATCGAATGGCAACCATTTCGGCGGATAGGGTCTGTTCGAATTGGGACCCGATGGCAGAAAAGGCCGCGTAGAGGATCCCAAGCCCGATTGCTGCGCCAAAGAAGCCCTGCATCAGGCCTTCCAGGTAGAAGGGTATCTTGATGAAACCATCCGTTGCCCCCACCAAGCGCATAATTTGAATCTCTTCCCTGCGAGAGTAGAGTACCAGGCGAATGGTGTTGGCGGCAATGAAGACCGTGGCCATGAAAAACAAGCCGCCCATTCCGTAGCCGACCAGTTTAAACAGATTGAAAAAGTTGGTAAACCGTTCAATCCACTGTTGGCCGTATTCCACATCGGAAACCGATGGCAGTCCTTCGATACGCTGTGCCAGGAACTCGATTTTCTCCGGTGAATTGGATTCGGTAATCAATGTGACTTCAAATGCATCGGGCAGCGGGTTCTCACGCAGGCCCTCCAACAACGATCGTTGCCGGTGCATGCGCGTTTTCATCAAGTTCAGGGCATCGTCCTTAGAGATGTATCGGACGCTTTGGATGCCGGCGATGGTCTGAAGTCGGTATCGGGTGTCCAGTTGCTGCGCCTCGGACGTTCCCGATTCAAGGTATACCATGATGCGGACACCCTTTTTCCAGGCATTGAACATATCCTGGGCGTTGAGAAAAAACAGGCCGAACGCGCTGACAATAAGCACGGAAAGGGCAATCGTTATGATCGTCACCGCATTGAGAAACCGGTTTTCTAAAATATCTTTGACAGCGCGCCGAATGAAAAACGTCATCGGCCGCCCCTTTCAATCGCAACGGTCTTTTTGGCGTCTAAACGACCTTGTGCATCAACAACCATCAAAATCGATACGCTCCGTTCGGGTTTAGATGTCCGGTGGGGTATCCAGGCGGCCCTGCCTGATCTGAAGCACGCGTCCGCTGGTATTTTGAATCAAGGATTTGTCATGGGTGGCCACCACCACTGTCGCTCCGCGATGATGAAACATGTTGAGCAGTTTGAAAATGATGGCTGCCGAATCATCGTCCAGGCTGCCGGTGGGTTCGTCGGCCAGGATGATCTTGGGATCTCCGGCAACGGCCCGTGCCACCGCCACCCGCTGTTGTTCTCCGCCAGAGAGGCTTGGCGGCAATGCCTTGAGGCGGTCTTCCATGCCCACCACCCGAAGCACACCTTTGACTTTTTTTTCGATCAAGCTGCGTTTTTTTCGCTGGGTTTCCAAAACCAGGGCCACATTTTCAAAAATGGTGCGCGTGGGGATCAATTTGTAATCTTGAAAAATGATCCCGAACTTGCGCCGCAGCATGGGGATCCGGCCTCGCGGAATCCGTGACAGATTCATGCCATCCACCAAGATCTGACCCTCTGAGACCGGCTCCGCCAGGTAAAGCAGCTTGAGCAAGGTTGATTTGCCTGCGCCACTGGGTCCGCTGATGTACAAGAATTCATTTTTAGCGATATCCAGAGAGACATCCACCAAGGCCTGTTTGGCGCCATAGCGCTTGTAGACATGAAACATCCGGATGACGGCACTTTTTTCAGCCATGCTGTTCATGCGGCCTCGCCGATATCGGTGCTGGGTCTTGCCAGGAACGGTCCGGGGCTGTCAGGCCGCGTTGAATAAGCTTGCCAACCGCCACGAATTGAACGGCAGCAAATACCCTTGGCGCTGTGTCGGATATCTCTGTCGGGTTTGGCATTGACCGGCAATCTCGCAGCTGTTATTAGTCAAACCACGCTCAAGGAGTGCTGTTCCCAGTTTTCCTTGCCGAAGCCTCCACTGAATCCCAATGTCGGGCTTCTTCCAGTTCGGTGGAGGCTTTTCTATACGAAAAACCCCTTAAAATCAAGTATTTCTTAGAAATTTGACCGCCTGGGGGGATCTGAGTGAAAAAAGAACTGATCCAGTTGCTGTGCCGAAAATCCTTCAAATACAGCCAAACGCCGACGTTTAAACTGGTCTCGGGACGCCTGAGCCAGTTTTACGTCAATTGCAAGCCAACCACCTTGAGCCCCCGCGGCATGTACCTCACCGGCCACTTGATGTTCGAAGCCGTGCGCGATTGCGGGGCATCGGCCATAGGCGGCCTCACTTTTGGGGCCGATCCGATTGCCATGGCCACCGCTTTTGCCTCCGAGTTGATGGATCAGCCGATGAAGGCGTTTTCCATTCGAAAGCGTCAGAAGGACCACGGTATCGTCAAATGGGTCGAAGGAGACATTCAACAGGGTGACACCGTGGTCGTTATCGATGACGTGGCAACCACAGGCGGTTCGACGGTCAAGGCCATCGATCGGGCCCGTGCGGAGGGCTTGAAAGTGATACGGGCCGTCATTCTGGTCGACCGGCAGGAAGGCGGCATGGACAATATCCGCGCACATGTGCCGGATGCGTCCGCCATCATCACCCGGGATGAACTGGTGGCGTGCTGGAAAAAAATGGACAAATGAAGGCTTGGGGACGATCGAAGCGGCGATTGGTGTCCCCGGTTTGATGGCTCCTCGTCGGATACGGCTTGCGTTGCTGAACGATGGCTTTTGGTTCAAGCCGCGGTCGTAGCGAAGCTGACACCACAGGCGTTGCAGCGTTGTGTCGAGGATTTAAATGGGGACAAACGCCAGCGTGGACGAAAAAGCTGCCTTTTACGAGCGAAATCTATTTCGGGAAGTAGGTGGCGCAGGCATCGTCAGACTCCCAGGTGGTCACGCGGCTGACGGCGACCCCGGGCTCCTTGATCATCTCCTGCAGGCTGTTGGCAATGTAAACGGCCAAGTTTTCCGACGAAGGGGCGTCACGTTCGAAATAGGGCAGTTCGTTTAAAAATTGATGATCCAATCGGCCCATGATGGCTTTGACATGCCCTTTCAATACGCCAAAGTCAACCAGGACACCCGCTTCGTTGAGACGCTCGCCTTTGATACACACCTCCACCTTCCAATTGTGCCCGTGCAGGTTTTCACATTTTTTGGCGACCATGGCAAGCTGATGGGCGGCAGAAAAGTGGCTGAGAATTTTTAGCTCGAACATTGTTGTTCCCCTCCTGGGTAACTTGATCCCAATTCTCGAAAAGAGAGCTGGCCCGGGGCAGACGCTATTTTTGACTTACCACGGTCTTCCTAGGCATAAGAGAAGAATTGATGGAGATTGTTGCCATTTATGGTTGGAACTTAACGGGCCGCGCGGGTCGGGCCGCTTTTGAGAATGCTTTTTAGTTTGCTGGTGAACTTGCTCTCTTCCAGAGCGGCAAATTCTTTGAGCAAGGCCACCTGCTTTTTGTTGAGGTTGGTTGGGGTTTTCACGTTAACCTGAACGATCTGATCTCCCCGATGGCCGTTTCTCAGCGAGGCAATACCTTCTCCCCGCAGCCGGAAAACATCGCCCGGTTGGGTGCCTTTGGGAATGTGCATTTCCGTTTCTCCATCGAGGGTGGGAATGGTAATCGTATCGCCAAGGGTTGCCTGGACAAAAGAAACCGGAATTTGGCACAACACGTTGGTTTCATCGCGCTTGAAAAAATCGTGGTTCTCCACGTGAATGAAC
>JASFFF010000465.1:0-3564 GCA_050124445.1 Desulfosarcina sp. | reverse complement strand
AGACTGGTGCCATGCAGCAGATCCGAGGGCTGGTATCGGACGGCGACCTGAAATGGGAGGCATTGGTGGAGACCGGCCCGGTGTCAGCCACGCTGTGTCGGCTGGCCATTGAGAAGCAGGCTGATCTGGCGATTGTCTCTACACACGGTCGCACCGGACTCAAGCGTTTGTTCCTCGGTTCGGTCACCGAACGGTTGTTGCGCACGATCGGTTGTCCGCTGCTGGTCGTGACGCCACCTGAAAAACCGGTTCGGACCGAGATGCCCTTTAAAGGCTTCGGATTCAAGCAGATCCTGGTGGGGTGTGATTTCTCTGCTGATTCGGGCAGGGCGGTGGCGTTCGGATTCAGCCTGGCTCAGGAGTTTCAGGCCGTGATCCACCTCGTGCATGTGGTCGAACCGTTCGTGTACCGCGATAGCATGCTGCCGGAGTCGACAAAATCCGAGGCCCTTACCGAAGTGACCAGTGGGAGTCGGCAGCGGTTGGAAGCCTTGGTGCCGCCGGATGCCAATCTCTGGTGCCAGGTTGAAATTGCCTGCGAGGCCGGCAAACCGTTTCAGGCGCTGATCGCCTATGCCGAAAAACACGGGATCGACCTGATTGTATTGGGTGTGCGGGGACACTCACTCGTGGAGACCCTGCTGCTGGGGTCGACAACGGACCGGGTGATTCGCGGGGTGGCCTGCCCGGTACTGTCCGTCTGTCCGCCATAGTGCCGGACCGTTAGGGATGACTTTTCTTTTTTACCCAGGCGCGTTGGGGGCCGGTATGACCGTCAGCGGCCGAGGTGTCTGCTTTTTTTGACCGAATCAGGGCCAGCATGGCGGCGTGGGCGGTCTGTTTGAGCTTTTCGTCCCGGATAGACAGCAATACAGATTTCCTCCAGTGGATCAGGAGCCAGACCACAATCAGGGTGCCCAATCCACTGAACAGCAGTGCATAGAGGGCCGTTTGAAGAGGGATTACGCTGGCAATGGAAAGCAGTAGGATCGTGGCCGAGGCCAGCCAGACGTAAAGTCGAAATTGTGCTGCCAGCCAATCATGATGGACGATCGTCCAGATACTGATCCGTACCAATGGTTTGTCGGAGTTGAAGGAAGGGATGTGGTTCATGGTAGACCTCCTTTGGCTATGTCATTACCAAAATCCTCCTTTCTGTTTTGTTAGGGTGCTTGCCGCGACGCTTAAAGCGCTTCAATACCGTTTCAATTATCCTTTAAAAATATAGAAACAGTTGATTCGGCTGTCAATCGACGAGCGTTAAGGCGGTTGCAAAGAGCGTTTGTCCTTGGGCAGTCGGACGACAAAAAACAGCCCCAAAAAGCCTACCAGAGCAAAGATGATGTAAGCCATTTTCAACCCGATCAGATCACCGGTGATGCCCACGATGACCACCACCGCAGAGCGGGCCAGAAAAGAGATCATCATGAACAGGCCGTTGGCGGCCGATGGGCTTGTAGCGGCCGTTTCCTGCACCAGGGCCAGCATCACCGGTGTCGTCGAGAGCAGGCTGAATCCGGTAAGCGCCAACATCGCATAGGCGGCCCAGCCATCCACCCAGACGAACACCAGCAGGGAAACCGGTGCACACAGCAGCGATACAAGCAGTGTGCGCCTGCGCCCAAAGCGATCGCTGAGGGTACCGGTGGCCATGACGCCGATCACCCCGGCGGTCTCAAAGATGGTCAGGCCGGCGCCTGCCAGCCAGAGGTTGCCCGTGTTCATGGCGATGAAGGTGGGCAGGAAGGCGGCCATGCAGCCGTGCATGAACCCCCTGGTGACCAGGATGCCGCTAATGGGCACCAGGATATGGCGCATGGTACGCCAGGTCTCGAGCAGGGGAACCGGTGTCTTTGCGCTGGAAGTCACCGGAAGGTCCCGAGTGGCCGCGAACAGGCTTGCAGAACAGATCAGTCCCACCAGCATTACCGGATAAAAGCCCTCCAGTCCCATCATAGCGACAAGACCAACCGCCACCATCGGACCGACCGCCCGGGCCGCCTCGCCGCCGACCATGAAAAAAGACATGCCCAACCCTTTGCGAAAGCCGGACATGCGGGCCACCACAACAGGCGCCGGAACATGGAAGACGGAGATGCTGAATCCGGCAGCCACCATCAGAGTCATCAGCACGCCGTAGGAGGGCGCGGTGCCAATCAGGCTCATGGGAATGGCTGTCAAGGCCGGTGCCAGAATGATGAACCAGCGCACGCTGATGCGATCGGCCAGCGTTCCGATCCAGGGGTTGATCAGCGCGGGCAATTGCATCATCGTCGAGAGCAGGCCCGCCTGCGTCAGGCTCATGGACAGTTTTTCGATCAGCAGGGGAAGCAGCGGTGCCAGGAAACTGGAATAGACGTCGTGGACGAAGTGGCCGATGGATACAGCAATCACACCCGGAAAGTTGAACCCCCGGGAGGTTGATAACGCACTTGACGAACCATTTTCAGGTTGGGTTGGCATGGGTGACCGTAAGTGTACTGGGAATTGAAGTGATGCGCATATACCAATCCTGGATCAGGAGATCAACCGCCACCGACGAGGTATCTGATGATGCTTTCGATGCGGCAACATCAGAAATTTATCCATCCATGGTCTAAATGGAGTGCATAGCGAGGCACCATGTGCGTTATCACCGTCGGCGGCGGATGCCTGAATGGAAAAGAGACCATCCCAGCCGTCTTTTTTCAACGCTGTGCTGCGCTCAAACAACTGCCACCAGGACGAGGTGTTGGCCATCGCGTTGTCTTTTTCCGGAAAACGGTTATCTTTGTATCATTAACCTGCTGACATGGAAGGGGACGCCATCAGATGTACATCGCCCGGCTGCCTGAGATAAATTATGGCTACCGCTACATGCTGCGCCAATCCTATCCAGATGGGGATTGCTACCGAAGGCGTGACCTGTTTGACCTGGGGCCTGATCCATCCGACTTCATCATCTACCCGGGAGGCAACGGGTTTTATATCGATACGGCCGTGGAGGACGCGGTTGCCGAGCTGGGCATTACGGTTACCCAGGCGGATCTGGAACCGGTGTTCCTGCCTTTCCTGGCACCGCATATCCGACGGGTGATTGACGGATTCGATCGAAAACACCGCTACCGTTCTGCAGGTGACAGCTGTGTGCCGGCGGCGGGATTTCACCCCTTTGACCGCTATCGCCTCCATTTCCTGAAGCTGGGACGGGTGGACCACAGGGAACTGGGGTGCACACCGGATGGGTTTTACGCCACCCTTGCGCACAAGTCCCGAGATGAGATCGAATATGATTTCATCGCCGCCGAACGCATTCTCAAGCCGCATGAACTGGCCCACTATGCCTATCAAATATTTGACCTGCAACAGTTTTTCGCTGAAGCCTATTCACGCAGCCACCCGGAGGGCCTCAATCAGGAACGCATGGATCACTTTTTCATGGAGGCCCTGTGCGATCTCAATCAGGATGAGCAACTGTGGCAGGGAGAGCAAATGGTGCCCGGTCTGCAGCCGCATCTGGTGCGTTACGCCATCATGTATTTCGATAGTCACTTTCCCGCGAGAGATCCCTTTCAGGACTTCTTG
>JASFFF010000464.1:0-3574 GCA_050124445.1 Desulfosarcina sp. | reverse complement strand
CAGGACCGAGATATCCTTATTATCGAAGCAAGGGGAACCGCGCGGGCGATGCGCGGCTTCAGCGTATCTATCCTGGGAACCGGGTTCAGTTATTGGGGCAGATAGATTTATCCATCCGAGATAACCAAAGTTGACACCAACACCAGACTTTTGCGGACTGATCGATTTGCTTTCCAATCGAATCATCGATGCACTGCGAAGCAGGCTGCAACACCCGAACCTGCCATTGTTGACGCAATAAACCCAGAGGAAGCCTATCTATCTGACTTTTCGACTTAACAATTAAGATTACCGGTCATATCGACCTCTCGAGACCTTCGAGAAGCGTGCGTACCCGCTCATCGATGGGCTGTTAACCGACGGTTTAACCGGCTGAAAACTGAATTAATGCCGGGTTAAACGATTCGTCGAGCCCGAGGATCAGCGAAAGCAACGCCTTCTTGAAGGTTTTTTGGTTTATAACACTACCGATTCAATATAGTATCCTTATCCCGATGGCTGGAAATGTATTCTGGGTTTTGACTCTTATCTAACATATTGTATATAGTTGTAGCTTATTATATTTAATCGTTTGGCTAAGGTTTAATTGACAGGGATAAAGCCGCAGCACATGTATTTAAACCACTATCAATTAACAGATAAACCCTTCAGCTTGAGTCCCGGACCGCACTTTCTTTGGCTCGGCGAAAAGCACAACGAAGCGCTGGCCACATTGAAATATGGGGTCCAATCGGACATGGGGTTCCTCTTGCTCACCGGTGATGTTGGAGTGGGTAAAACTGCATTGATCCAGCGAGATCGATCCTTCGACCCTGCTCGCCTACATCACTGATCCAGGAGTAAGCACCTATGATTTTTACCGGCTACTGGCTGATGAATATCAGATTGCTAAAGGGTTTAACAACAAAGCCGATTTTTTAATTGAACTGGAACAATTTCTGCGGCAGGCCTACCGCAAGAAGAATAGAGTCCTCTTGATTGTCGACGAAGCCCAACGTTTGACCCACAAACTGTTGGATGAAATCCGGGTTCTTTCCAACATTGAATTGAGTGACCGCAAGCTGATTAATATCTTTTTTGTGGGTCAACCCGAATTCATTGAGCTCATCACGGCTCCCGCCAGCCGGGCCATCAGGCAACGAATTGCCATCAACTTTCATATAAAACCACTGGATGAATTGGAAACCGGTCAATACATTGAACACCGCATGGAAGTGGCCGGGGCCACCCAACCAATTTTTCAGCCCGACGCGATCAGCGCTATTCATCAAAACACCGGCGGATTTCCCAGGGCCATAAACATTCTTTGCGATCATGCCTTGGTGGAAGGGTATGTGTCTGGATCGACAACCATCGATGGGGAAATGATCAATCGGTGTGAACGTGAGCTGAACATTCGATCTGGCTTGGAGCCAAGCAAACCCGCTGCTCCAAAACCGGCTGAACCCATTCTACCCGAGGTAAGCGCATCGCCCACCCCCCGATCGCCATCCAAAAAGGTGCCCTTGTTGTTGGGGATAGGCATCGTCGCAGCCGCACTTATCAGCTATTATCTGTTGTGGCTCCAGCCCCGCTGGGCCATCCAGAAAGAACCTCAGAAAATGATCGAAGCGTCCAAGCAGCCCACTCCCGGCCTCGTTTCCAGCAACCAAATGCAGCCATCAAAGGAAACCGAGACTGCAGTTGCAGACCCATCTGAAACCTCGGCAGGTGATTCCGATCGCCAATCGTCGCTGGTGGTCGCCAACGCGCCGTCACCACCTGATCCGCAGAAGTACAGCCAGTCGCCCCCCAAAGATACCACCGCCATCAATTCAGCTCCTTCTCCTTTGATGGCGCCGAAATCACCGCCAGAATGGGCCAACTGGCAGAAAACCGACCAACAAGACGAATCATCTGTTGATAATGACACCACGGGTACCGATGGTCCACCGGGTGTGGATGAAGCCGCAGCTGAGGCGGCAACCGGGCCGTCACCCGCTGACACCCAAACCGAAAACACAGTGGCAGCGTCGAACGAGGCGTTGAATCGCATAGCTAAAGTGACTGAACCGGCTGATAGCCGATCTGGGTCACGGCCGAAACTGTCTTCCCCCAATCAAAGAGACCGGTCCGGCGCTTCGGCTGACGGGAAAAACACCGTGGAAGCAGGTGGTCAACCAGCCCCTGAAAAAACCGCAGCTGAACCGCCTCCCGGCCCGACAAGCGCCCATAGCCAGGTTGAGAAGCCGATTGCTGACGGGACTAAAGCAATTGCCAGCGCCACGGCGGTGGCTGCCCTATCGGATACCAAGCCCAAGCCGCTACCGGATCGGGGGACGTCGGTTGACCGTGTAATCGAAAAGCCAGCGGCGAGCGTCGACACCGTCACCAGCAGCTCCACGTCTACTGACAAGACGGCAAGACCTTCGCCATCCCCGCGAACTGACCCCACGCCGCCAAAGCCCGCATCGGATGACCCGATATCTGAAATTAAAGCATCACCGTCGGAAATGCCGCCCCCAAAGGAGCGACCTGAACCATCGTCGGCGGCGCTTTCAGCCGCTACAAACCAAGGTCAGGTCGTGCCAAGCTCAACGGAAGAATCGCCAATTGACCTTTTGGAAGACCGGCTGCGCTCGTTCCTGCAATTGTATTGTAGGACCTATGCAGCCAAGGATTTAGGCAACTTTGTTACCCTCTTTTCCGACAATGCGGTGGAAAATGGCAAGCCCTTTGAAAGTCTATTGCCCAAATATGAGAGAAATTTCAAGTTTATCGAATCGATTGAGTATCGAATTGAATTGTTAGAATTCTCATACGATGAAGACGAAGACATGGTTCAAGTAGAAGGTGATTTTTTCCTTAAATGGCTGCCTCCCGATAAGAAATGGCGTGAAAACTCGGGTAAGATATCCATGGATCTTCAAAGAAAAGGCGCTACGTTTTTGGTCCAACGTCTGGATTATCGCGGTGGGGGTAAAAAAGATTAGAGACCCTGCATTTCATTGTGGCCGTTGGCAGCAATCAAGGCGTAGATCATCCTCGCCCTCAGCTGAATTATTTTTCAATTCCCGGATTTACCATCCCCTCTCTTAATCGCCGAATGCTCAATCCTCCAGCAGTGCTGAAATATCGGCGAAATGATCCAGCGCCTCCGGATTTCTCAAGGCATCCTTGTTTTTCACCTCTTGGTTGTGGATCACCTTTTTGACTGCTAATTCAACCTTTTTCATGTTCAGGGTGTAAGGGATATCCGGCACGGAAATAATTTTGGCAGGCACATGGCGCGGGGAGGCATGGGCCCGGATGGTCTGGCGAATCTTATTCTGCAGTGCATCGTCGAGTTGCACCCCCGGGGCCATTTTGACGAACAGGATCACCCGCACATCGTTGCCCCAATTCTGGCCCACCACGACGCTGTCCTCGATTTCGGCCAGCTGTTCCACCTGGCGGTAGAGTTCAGCCGTGCCGATGCGCACGCCGCCCGGGTTTAAGGTGGCATCGGAGCGGCCGTGCATCACCACGCCGCCATGCTCGGTGACCACGATGTAGTCGCCGTGGCGCCAGATGCCAGGATAAACGTCGAAATAGG
>JASFFF010000463.1:0-3583 GCA_050124445.1 Desulfosarcina sp. | reverse complement strand
GCCAGTACCGGCCCCACCAATGTGCCGTGACGCGTGGCCACGGCTTCCAACGTATAAGGAATATGATCGATCCGCTTCATGATTTTGAGCGGCTGGTCGACTAATTGTCGAGCGCAGCGATTCCAGCCACTTTCATCCTTGATGAAAAAGGTGGTTTGTCCCGAATCACCGTAAGGGGTTTGGACCACCGTATCGTCGCCCAGTCCGTTCTCCTGACAGAGTTTCACGAGCTCCGGGTAACTGCTGGCCAGTCCCAAGACGTTCGGTACCGTGGCCACGCCGGCATCATTGGCCAACTGAGTGGTCACAATTTTCGAATCAAGGCGCATCCGCAGATCTGCCGGCGGTAGCGCAATTTCCAAACCGACCTTTTGGGCGAGGTGCTCGGTCTGTTCATCGAACATCACCGTTAGCATTTTTCCGCGTCCCCCAAGAGACTGAATCAACTGGTGGGTATCCGGGTGACTGAGGAGATAGTTGACGATATCTTCTTTGGAGGAAAAGGTCCGGTCGCCAGGGAAACGGGGCACGGTCACCCGATGATGGGTGCCGTCAAATGAGTCGAAGTGTGAGATGTACTTGAAGGATCTTACCCACAGCCCCAATCCCAAGACATTGTAGGGTGTGGGATGGACAAAGAACACCGGCAATCGGCTTTTGGAGAAAAAGGTGTAGATCTCTGACAAGTTATGGAGTTTGGCTCGAGCAGACATCTCTTCTCCTTAATGATCATTCTCTTTCTTCACGATGTGGCTTTACCAATTCACCCAGCGAGTCCAGATACGTGTTTTCCCGTCGGCGGGAATAGACCGTGAAATCGATCTCACAGTCACGAAAGCTTTTTAGCGGTTGCCCCAGCGTTCGAATACCCCGCCGGCGCTGTCGGCGCACCTGATCAAGGTCGATTTCAACGGGCATGATCTCTTCATGGGAGCCGGCCAGATGAATAACTCTAGCAGATGGATCGACCACACAGGATTTGCCCACACCACCGGCTGACAAACCATTGATATCGAAAACATAACACTGATTAGCCGCAGCGGCGGCGCGGGCCATCAGAATGTCGACATCGCGATCCATGAAGGTCGTGTTCACCGGGTGCAGGATCACTTCAGCACCCATGGCTGCCATGGAACGGCTGGTTTCTGGAAACCACATGTCATAGCAAATGGATACGCCGAACCGCCCCACATTGTCGATGTCAAACACACAGAATTCGCTTCCCGGTGATATCCCCTCCTCATACGGATAAAACGGGAACAGCTTGCTATACCGGGCGATGACCTCGCCATCGGGATCGATGACCGGCGTCGTGTTCAGGATCACGCCGTCACGCTTCTGAAACATGGATCCTGGAAGCAGCCAAATGCCGTACTGGGCAGCCATCGCCTGAAATTGTTCTTCTGCAGGCCCCGGCATGGTCTGGGCGAATTTAGGACTGGTTCCAAAAGGGGCCAATTCGCTGAAAAGAACCAATTGCACCCAGGGATACTTTTGCATGGTCAGCTCAAGGCGTGTTTCCATCGCCTTGATGTTATCCTGCTGGCCGATGGGCATTTGAACGCCAGCGATCGCAAAGGGGGTCATGTTTATGATAGCTCCATTAGAATGAGATTAACCTGCCGCTGGCAGGCTACTGTTCCAGATTTCAGTATCGACTTTCCAGCTACCCTCCTCATACTTCCAAATCACCACATACTTGCCCTTGTCGGTGATCGTCTCACCACCGGACGGTTGGATGATATGTTTATATCTTCCAATTTCGCAGGCCACATCATCCCCCTCCATAACCTCAACCGTTTCCAGCAAGACTTCCTTTATGCCCATGTCTATTCCACCCTGCCAAATGGCCTGGGCAGCCTGCCTGCCTTTTAACATCTCCATATACGGTGGAAGGACGTTGACGTCTTCCTTGTAGATTTGGGCGAATTCCGTGACATCACCTCGTTTAACGGCAGCCATCAGCTTTTCATTCGCAGCCAGGATTGCCGCACGTGCATCTGACATGATTGACCTCCATGATGTTGAATAATTTGAGATTGGGCCAATGATGTATGGCCGCTTGCCAACTCAAGAATTGATTGAACCCATCATACGCATATTTTATGCCAGAATATGATTATAACTGTTAACTATTCATAATTAAACTATAATGATAAAACAATCGGCATGCTATGAATACGATCAATACTCCCGAGGAGGGTTTGTGGGTGGGCTTGTTTCATAAATGCAACAGCCTGGTGGGCTAATGAACAGTTGTTCTATAGGCGGCTAACCATAGCGATTGGTTCACAGTCGGATACCGTGCTTTTTGAGCTTGCGCAGGGCCGTGGCCGGACTGGTCTGCAGATATTCGGCCAGTTCTCGAATGGTGCGGCAGTGTTGCGTGGCGTGGAGGAAGATTTCACGTTCGCGCGCATCGAGTGCCGCGGCGAGGTTGACGACCTCTTCGACGCTATCCACCTGGTCACTGGGAGGTGGAGACGCAGCAGGTGTAGAGGGCGGCGGAGGATCGGCGGCATATCGATCCGCATGTTGGCGTTGAGACTCGGTGTAGACCATTTTACCCAGTGTGACGATTTGTCGAACGACCTGCGTTAGTAGCGGAGCTGCTGCTCCAGGTTGGGATTCTGGTTGGGCGGCGCCTGAAGGTGGTTGAGGATTCAGTATCTTGACCAGCCAGGCTGCAATCAACGCCACTGGATCAGCCGTGGCAGCGACGGGTGCATCTGTATGGTTTCCCCGAACAGGCCGATCCGGTTGCGCTGGTCCCGAAGGTGAACAGACGATCTGGAGGTTGTCGGCGAAATAGCCATCCAGAAGCCTTTCGTCACTCATCAACACCGCCTGCTTGCATAAGCTTTTGAGTTCACGCACGTTACCGGAGAACGCGTAGGCCTGCAATGTTTCGATGGATTTGGCCGAGATCTGCTTGCGCCGCTTGTAATGCTTGTTGTACTTACGAATAAAAAAATGAACCAGCTCGAAGATATCCTCTGCTCGCTCACGCAGCGGCGGGATGTTAATTCGGAAATTGTTCAGCCGGAAGAATAGATCCTGGCGAAATCGTTTTTCTTCTACCAAGGTTTCCAGATTCTGGTTGGTCGCCGAAACGATGGCACAGTCAATTTTTCGTGCTTTCACCGATCCCAGGCGCATGACTTCGTGATCGTCGAGATACTTAAGCAGCTTGGCCTGCAGGCGAATAGGCATATCACCGATTTCGTCCAGAAAAAGCGTTCCGTCCTGGGCCAATTCGATTAGCCCGGCTTTGCCTTTATCCCCGGCCCCGGTAAAGGCGCCTTTTTCGTAGCCAAACAGCTCGGCTTCCAGTAAATTTTCCGGCACCGCCGCGCAGTTAATCTGAATAAACGGCTGCGATGCGTGCACACTCTTATTGTGGATAAATTTGGCAAGAAAACCCTTTCCCGTCCCGGATTCGCCAGTTATTAGAATGTGAGAGGCGTCGATTTTGGCCAGTTTTGCAGCAACCTGAAGGACCTTTAGCATCGCCGAGCTTTCAGCAATTATCTCTTGGTCGCGCAACTCTGACAGATTCAGACCGGTCAACTCCTCCTTGGCT
>JASFFF010000462.1:0-3585 GCA_050124445.1 Desulfosarcina sp. | reverse complement strand
GAAGCCGAGAAAACAACCGCATTCGAGCATTGGGCCGTTTGCGGTCAGTCAGGTAATAGCGTTGCTTCAGTCGTTGGGAAAGGAACCAATCAACAATAAGCGAAGGCGCTGGAACATTAGCATGTGCTGTTCGAATAGGAACTGATGCCGAACAATTCGATGGCTGGTTACAAAAGTTTCACATAGCATGGCTGTTGTTGCAAGCCATAATCGGGATCCGAGCGGTTTTTTTGCAAACCCGCCCCTTTTGTTGTCAAGCCTCGTATTCCTGTGCAGGCACACTTTTAGGGGTTTACTTTTCTGTTGTTCGCAGTAGAATAAAAATATATTTCACCGGCCGGTTTGGTGGCCCTTGTGCCTCCATCTGCGAATACCATGTAGCCTGATGCCGCCCATGCACACCTGAGAAGCATTCTCTCTGCGCTCCATTGATCTGCTCGCTTCAATGCCTAACCACTTTTTGTGGCGCGCGGTCCACCGGCCATCAACATGCTAACCACAACACTATTTCAAGATGGAGGGCGGATCATGGCGCACCTGCGTAAAAACGGGCCTTGGATGGTGGCCACGATGATTGTCATTACGATGTTGTCCTTGCCGGTGATGGCCGCAGAACCCCTGACAGTGGGGGTGGTTCACAGGGAGGGGTTTGCCTACGCAGCTATGATGCGGACCGCTTTTGAAATGGCACGCGAAGAAATCAATGCGGCCGATGGCATCCAGGGCAGGCCGCTGGCGCTGGTTTATGCGGATGACAAAGGTGACGTCAAGGCAGGAGAGCGGGCCATACGCAACCTGGTTCAGGAGCAAGGCGCCGTCATGCTGGTCGGCGGATATTCCAGCAGCAACACCTTATCGATGGCTTATGCAGCCAATCGACTGGATATCCCCTTTCTGGTCTGCACGGCCGCTGACGATCGAATCACCCAGCATAACCTCAAGAACATCTACCGGCTCAACCCTCCGGTAAGTGAATACACCAAAGGCTTGGAAGAATTTCTCCTCGAGCGGGTGTTGCCGGAGAGCATGTCAATCATTTATGAGAACAGTCCCTTTGGAACCGGCAGCGCCATGCGCATGATGTGGTTCTGCCGCGAAAACGACATTCTGATCAAAGCGATTCAACCCTATTTCAAGAAGGGTGCAACGCCTGATTACCTGGGTCGGATGCTGATGCCCATAAAAAAAGATCCTCCTCAGGTGCTCTTTATGGCCGCCTACCTGAAAGATGCGGTCATGCTGGTCAACAAAGTCAGAGAACTGGAAATAGATGCGCTGTTATGCGGTGGTGCCGGCGGGTTTACCCATGACGATTTCAGTCGCAGAACCGGGAACGCGTCGGAACATCTGCTAACGGCGACCCTGTGGTCCCCTTCCGCAAAGGATGCACTGTCACAGGCCTTTGGCCAGCGGTTTGCCAAACGGCATGGCACCGGACCGGACTACCACGCCGCCGAAGCCTATTCGGCCTTGTTGGTCACCGCCGAGGCGCTCAGACAAAGCCGGTCTTTGGCGCCGGCTGATATCCGGACGGCACTCGACGCTACTACGATGAAAACCCCCTTTGGAGAGGTGGCTTTTTCGGATTATGGTTCGTTCCGGCGGCAGAATGTTTCCCAACCCCAGGTCTTCCAAATCATCAACGGTCGATTTGAAACCGTGTGGCCGCAACGACTGGCCACGCAAGCATATATCCAGCCCTAGCCGCAGCTTTCGGAATCACAGCCGTGGACGCCACGCCCATGCTGGTCCGACAGGAACCACCGTTGCTTGATAGGATGGGATCGGCCAGCCCGCCTTGTTTTGGCCGATTTCAGAAGGGAATATCGTCTTCTTGATCGTTCTGATAGGGCTGCTGGGGGTAGCCTTGGTCCTGGAAGTCTCCGCCAGTGCCACCACCTGCGGGCCGGCCACCGCCGCTGCCCCGGGACCCAAGCATTTGCATGGTGCCACGCTGATCGATCACCACTTCGGTGGTATAGCGGTCCTGTCCATCCTGACCCTGCCATTTGCGGGTTTGCAGTTTGCCTTCGATGTACACCTGCCTGCCCTTGGACAGGTATTCGCCACAAATCTCCGCCAACCGCCCGAAAACGACCACCCGGTGCCATTCGGTTTTTTCGCGCCGCTCTCCACTGTTTTTATCTTTCCAGGTTTCGGAGGTTGCAATGGAGAAATTGGCAATCGGCCGGCCGTCGGCGGTATACCTGATTTCCGGATCCTGCCCCAGATTGCCCACCAAAATCACTTTATTGATACCACCTGCCATCAGTTACCTTCCTTTCCTTGCAAGGGCAAAACGATCGCTGCCCGTTGATTGGTTGTTGCCGGTTGCGTCGCACCCGGTAGCAACTGCAACCATGCGAATACGGATGAGCGGTTGACGTCACCTATCGCTTCCTGGTCATCCATGCCACCAGGCGCCCGGCCAGTGGCTTTTTAGCCCGGATGGCGGCATGGGGGCAGACCTCCAGGCAACAATAGCAGCGAATACAGGCATCGGTATTGAACGAGATGCCCCGATCCGTATAGGAGATGGCTTCGGCCGGGCAATATTTCCAGCATTCACCGCATAATTTGCAGGCCTTGTTGTCCGCCACCGGCTGCTGAATGACATACTTGCGCATGAAGCGGCCCAGATAATCCGGTCCCATGGTCAGGGAGCCCAGTTCCGGGAATTGAAAATCATTCAAGATGTTGAGATCGCCATTGATGTGAACGCTGCCGTCATACACACCCATCGCCCTGGCGCTGCGCTGGGTTTCCAGGGCGTCGGGGTCCAAGCCCACTTGCAGGCAAATCACATGGTCCACGGCGTGGGCATTGCGGCCACCCACGATGAGCCCCAGCTGCCTGGGCGTCCCGCTTTTTCCCGGGCCCTGCCCCTCCATGGCCAGGATGCCGTCCACGATGGTGTAGGCGGGGCCGATGGCTTCGAAGATGCTGACGATCAGGCGGCCGAACATCTGTCGGTCCACACCTGTCCGCATGTGCCATCGGGGCTTTTCAAGGCCCACAATGCAGCCGAAGAGATTCTTCACCCCCAGGGTCAGCATCATCTGGGTGTGGGTTTTCAGCTTGGCCAGATTGATCACCACGTCGGCCGCCATGGCATCTTCGGCTACAGCGATACGGCCGAACGGCTCACCCGCATCCACGGTGACGGTTTCCGAAAAGGGCTTGACTGAAATATCGAGCCCGTTCAATACGTCGGCGTAGCCCCCCTTTTTCAGCAGCTTGGAGAAACTGCCCAACGCCGGGCTGTCCGATATCTGGACTCGGGCATCTCTTTCCAGGGCAAATTCGGCAGCGGCCCTGACGATCAACGGGTGGGTGGTCAGCGCTTTTTCAGGTGTCGCCGGGGCGAGAAAATTGGGCTTGATCAGCACCCGGGCGCCGGCACCGATGACGGGCGCCTCATCAGAGGCCAACATCTCAAACACGATGGGCCGAATGGCCTGATAGTCGTATTCTGCTTGTCGAATGAAGACGGTAGACATGGTTGCGGGTGCTTTCCGGCGAACGGCGATTGATCATGATCAAGCGAACTGATAGGCTGTGTTTCCCAGGCAACTTAGTATCGAT
>JASFFF010000461.1:0-3595 GCA_050124445.1 Desulfosarcina sp. | reverse complement strand
AACCCCCATCGGGGAAAAAGGCGTCAAACGCACGTTGCGCCTCCAAGTAAGAAACTTGTCCGCTCAAATCTAGGATGGCGCCGTCGAGTTCCCTCAGCGGCTGTAGGACTTTTTCACCAGAATTGATCGGCCCGACATACATGCCGTCAAAAAGGCAAACCGGCTTGTTGTGAAGTTCCGCAGGAAGGTCCGGATCCTTGGGAATCTGCCAGATGGCAAAAGCGCTTGTTAATTCGTCAGGGGCCGAAAGCACGAACTCACGCCATTTGGTAAATACGCTTTTAGCCGCTTCAACAGGGTAAAAGGTGTTCAGTGTCATCACTTCGGGACCAACTGGGTGGAGGCGATATTCAAACGCAGTCACCACGCCGAAATTCCCACCTCCACCTCGTAGCGCCCAGAAAAGATCGGCATTCTCGTTCTCGCTGGCCTTAACCATACGGCCGTCCGCAGTGATCAAGTCGACCGACAACAGATTGTCGCAGCTGAGTCCATAATTGCGCCGCAGATAACCGACGCCTCCGCCGAGGGTTAGGCCGGCAATGCCGGTTTCCGATACCTCACCGCCCGGGGTTGCCAGACCGTATGGTTGGGTGGCCTGATCCACATCAGCCCAACGGGCACCGGCACCAGCTTTAACCTTCCGGTTTTCCGAATCGACGGAAACGTCGCGCAAGCATGACATGTCAATGACCATACCGTCATCGCACACTGCATAACCGGCAACATTGTGACCTCCACCGCGCACGGCAACAGGCAAATCATTTTCTCTGGCAAACTGTAATGCCTGCACCACGTCTTTGGTGCTCGCACATTGGGCAATAAGCCCCGGCCTTCTATCGATCATATGGTTCCACACCATACGGGCCTCTTCGTACCTCGAATCCGAAGGTTCAATCACCGTGCCTTCAAATGCTTTTCGAAACGATCCCAATTTTTTGATATCTAATTTGGTTGATCCCATTATTCACTCCTTTGTTACAGGGATGGGAATTTCAGCTTAAACCGATCACAAAGATCAGGAACGCTGTCAAAATCCATCTCCAATGCATATTTTTTATTGATACGGGCAAATTGTTCCAGATCCCCCCAAACAGCGGCGACTTCTCTAAAATAGTTTTCAAACCCGGCCGGGGAAATGATCTCGATGATTTCACAGGCATCGTCTCCGGCGTTCCAGAAAGTGTGCCACTGCCTGCGAGGTTTGATCACCCATTGGCCGGGATTGGCTATGACCAACTCGTCCCCAAGCAGTGCGCCCAAGGTCCCATACAAGACATAGGAGTACTCGTCCTCATGGGTGTGCCGATGCAGGGGTGCGGCCAAGGTGCGGGGCGCCATGGGATGATGAACGACGGCAAACCGGTTATTTGTATGGGTGCCGTCGATTTTCCAGTTGACGCCGAACCCCCCGAAATCGAATTGTTCTTCCGAAATGACGGGGGATGACACGAGTTTTGCAGATTTTGCGTGCATGATCTCTCCTTCTTGGATAATGAATCACCATCTGGGAAATACATCACCTGACGTTCGTTCAGATTTCTGGAATAGGATAAAATTCTGCAGACCGCTATCGATATGCACAGGATGATTAGTTCACGTTTCGTCCATATGATTAAATCTCAAAGGCATCATGCCCGGTCAACCACTACTGCAGGCCCGGTGGTATCGGCCTGCCAGACCTCCAGACGGTTGCCTTCCGGATCAAAAAGGCGAAATACACGCGCGTTCCAGGGGTGTTCACGGATGCCCGTCGGTTTCAGTCCGACATCCTGCATCTGCCGATGCACCGGTTCGATTGCTACGACCTCCAGAGTCAGCGTAATACCCCTGCCGGCAGCGCTTTTAACGGACGATCGTCGCTCATCGGCAATGCTCAGCCGGGCGTTGTGAGCAAGTCGAAACTCCATGAACCATTCATTTGAAAAGATGACCGGCAGGCGGAGCCGGTCCCTGTAGAAGCGAACCATGTCGTCCCAATGCCGGCAGTAAAGAATGGTGTTGACGGTGATCGGATGGATCACCATCAGCGATTACCTTCGGCTATACATGCTTTGGCCCTGGCACCGCTTGCCTTGGCCTCCCGTCGATAACAGCTATGACGCTCAGCAGCGTTATTGGATACCATTTCACAGGAGCCCAGTTTGTGGACCAGTTGTTCATGCTCTCGGATACAGCATCGTTTTGCCTTTGCTTTAAATGCGTTCAACATGACACGCCTCCTTTTTTTATTTTGATTAAAAAGCGTAAATTGTCAGTTAGTTAATTCTATCCTTTCTGGCCATTCGCACATTGTCTGATGGAGAATATTGGCCTAGTGGCGGTTAAAATAACAGTCGAAATTGCGCAAATGGTAAGCGACGGAGGTTCTCAGTTGCTCGACCCCCTTTGCGGTGATTGTCAGATGCGATTTAAGCGGAATCCTTCGAATCAACTCGTCAGCTATCATTGTATCAATCGCTTACTGGATGGCTTCCTCTGGAATATCGGAAAATTTCTCAATCAAACCCTTGTCCATTGCAGTACCGTCCTCTTCTTGACCGCAATCCGTCGTTTACGTTAATGTCGATCTGATCATGGGATAAATCGGTTTCGGACCCTATATGCTGGGCAATGGCGCGACGGATGTTATCGTCGGTCAACGCCAATCCAAAGAGTGGACGACTCATCCAAAAATAGGTGAGCAACAGGGCTGTCACGAGTGTCCACAGACGTCTGCCCGGCAAAAGATGAGCATTGACCGGTCGCTCAACTGATGGGGCGATGATTGATTTGGATATAAATACCATTTCTACCCTCCTTGTCTGGGATGAAAAAGTCGTCGTCGGGTCTGGCAGGTGCGGGCAACCGCATCGTCATTGTTCCTTTGTATTCTAAAGTTTATGGCTATGGACGAACGATTAGAATAAATGACCGACGGTATTTTCAGCAGGCGTAGATACTATTCAGCGCAGCATGGACACGATAGTCGGCTGTAACGCCGAACATATCAGCCAGATTACTGATCACCTTTGGCCAGAATGGGGGATTTACTTTATTTGTTGCCGATCGATGAATTGATAACCTGCTTTTTAGAAGGTCGTTCCTAAAGGTAATTAAAGGAGTTGTACCCATGAAAACTTTTGATAAGGTCACTTCTCTGGTGGATTTCAGTATACCGTACGGTGCGGCGGCTGCCGTATCTCCGACGCACAATCTGCCGCCCGTCTTCCCGCCGGTTGAGGAGCCGCCCAACGAACCCACGAAACCGCCGGTAGAAGAGCCGGGGGAGCCCGAACAGAAACCACCCATCCCGGAAATTCCACCCGTGTAGGAACCGTGGGATGTTCCTCCGGAGCCGCCCGTGAAGGAACCGCCGCCTGAAGATGCGGACCAGATACCGCCAGCGTCGCATGCCTCACGGCGTCTATCTGGTCGGCGGCTTACAAGTACAGTGTGCACCCCATAGTAATTACTGGTAGGATACGGTAATTTGAGACAATGGTGTTGATCTAATAATGACGAGGCATTGGATGTTAGACCGTAAAAAAGTGCTCATTTTAGACGCCTCACCGATCTTCCGGCAAACCCTTAAAGAGGTAATCCGGAATAGTGA
>JASFFF010000460.1:0-3599 GCA_050124445.1 Desulfosarcina sp. | reverse complement strand
GCCATGGATTCTTCTCTCCCTTTATTGTCCGTTGTCTTTGAACACCTTGGCGTCGACGACCGGGTTTTTCAGCGTTTCAAAACCCGGGATCCGACATTCAACCGTGTCGCCGTGTTGGATATGCACGGCCCCCGGCGTTCCCGTGGATATAATGTCGCCGGGCAACAGGGTCATCACCTGCGAATGATAGGCCACGAGCCTGTCGGGCGTGAAGGTCATGTGGTTGACTGTGTTCTCTGCGTGAACGGTGCCATTGATCACCGTGGCGACCGACAGGCGTTCGACATTGCCGATTTCATCCGGGGTGACCAGCTGCGGCCCGAAAGCGAAAAAAGTGTCGAAACTCTTGCTCATAGTCAGATAGCGTGGGTTCTGCTGCAGGATATCTTCGGCGGTCACGTCCAGGATGGTGGTAAATCCGGCCACCACGTCCAGCCAGTTCTCACGGGAAACATCCTTGCAGCGTTTGCCGATAATGATGCCCAACTCGGCTTCGGCAGTTGTTTTTTGGGAGAGTTTTGGAATTACGATCGTGTCGCCATGACCGATGATCGTCGTGTATGGTTTCATGAAGCTGGCCGGCGCCGACGTCGGTGATCGTTCGGAAAGATCTTTGGCATGCTCCTGGTAGT
Organism: Desulfosarcina sp.; assembly: GCA_050124445.1. Taxonomy (GTDB): domain Bacteria; phylum Desulfobacterota; class Desulfobacteria; order Desulfobacterales; family Desulfosarcinaceae; genus Desulfosarcina. Next base: position 2,967 of record JASFFF010000460.1, on the reverse strand, counting down.
TGAGTCCGATGCCCCATATTTTAGACGGTTTTCTGTATAGTGGCGCATAAGCCCACTGCGTTTCTTCCAGGAACAGCTCTGGCATCCCCTTTAACTCACTGCGCCCCTCGCGCCGGAACCAGTCATTCAGCCCGACGATGCCGCCGGATTCGATGATCCCGGCCATGTGTGTGAGGCATTGGCTGTCGGGCACGTTGATCAGGCTCCGCACGGGCACGCATCCCGATGGTGTGCAGATTGCCAGATGCCGCGAGCCGTCAATCGTGATTGTTGCCAGTCGCATGGTCTGCTCCGTTGTCAAGGGAGAATGAATTTCCAAGGATTGTCAGACCAGGCTACACTGCCCCAGGCGACTATTCAAGAGTGGATTCGACCTGGACTTGCCTTTTGGGGTATGTGGGCATCGATTACGGCATTGGCAGTAAGGATGGAGGGGGCCGTTCGATCATACGCCAAGGTAGCGTGCCTTGAGCCGGTCGTCCCGGGCCAACTCGGCCGTGCCACCGTGCCACACCACGCGACCGTTTTCCATGATGCAGTGTCGATCGGCAATCTTCATCAGGGCGTCGAGATTCTTGTCGATCACCAGGATGGCGCGACCATCGGATTTGAGACCTGACAACCCCTGCCAGATTTCGCTACGGATCAAGGGAGCCAGGCCTTCGGTGGCTTCGTCCAGGATGAGCAATTTCGGGTTGGTCATCAGGGCACGCACCACAGCCAGCATTTGCTGCTCACCACCCGACAACTGCCCGCCGTAATGGTGTAACCGGTCTGACAGACGCGGGAAAATGGCCAGCACCCGATCGAGTGTATAGGGCGACGCCGACTTCAGGCGGTTTGCGGCCGTGGCCACCATGTTCTCGTGAACGGTCAAATTGGGAAAAATCTGCCGTCCTTCGGGCACCAGACCGATGCCCAGGCGGGCGATGGCATAGCTGGGCAGATGGTCGATGCGGGTTTCGTGGAAGCTGATGGCACCCGATTGTATCGGCGTTAAGCCCATGATGGATTTAACGGTCGTGCTTTTGCCCATGCCATTTCTACCCAGCAGGGTGACCACCTCGCCTTCCCTGATGTCGAGGCTGACCCCGAACAGGGCCTGGCTTTTACCGTAAAAGGTGTTTATGTCAACGATCTTTAGCATGCATTCAGCCTCAGGCCACCGTCTCGTCACCCAGATATGCCTGCCGTACCGATGGGTTTTGGCGAATTTCGTCCGGTGTGCCACTGGCGATGACCCGGCCGTACACCAGCACCGTGATGCGGTCGGCCAGCGTGAAGACCGCTCCCATGTCATGCTCGACCAGCAGGATGGTGACCTCGCTTTTCAGCCGCCGGATCAGCTTGGTCAATTCCACGGCCCCGCCGGGACCCATGCCGGCATAGGGTTCATCCAAAAGCAGCATCTTCGGCCGGCCGGCCAGGGCCATGCCCACCTCCAACTGCCGTTTCTCCCCATGGGAAAGGTTGCCAGCCGGGATGGATGCCCGTTCAAGCAGACCGACGCGGGCCATGGCCGGTCCGACAGCCTGGCGAATCAACGGGTCGTCGGCGGCGCTGCGCCAGAAACGAAAACTGTGACCGTTATGCGCCTGAATCGCCAGGGAGAGGTTTTCCTTAACTGTCAGATGATTGAAAACCGAAGTGATCTGATAAGAGCGCGCCAGCCCCCGTCGGGCACGCCGGTGAGGCGCCATGCGGGTAATCCGACGGCCGTCAAAATAGATCTCGCCGCTGTCCGGCGGCAGTTCCCCGCAGAGCTGGTTGAGCGCCGTGGTTTTGCCGGCGCCGTTGGGGCCGATCAAGGCATGCAGCTCACCGCGGCTGACCTCCATGGAGAAACCGTTGCTGGCCCTGACGGCACCGAAGCATTTGACCAGCGCGTGCACGGATAGCAGGCTGTCAACCATGCGTATGGTTTCCTCCCGCAAGCCAGCCGTAAATGCCGTGCTTGGCAAAAAGCACCACAAGGATCAGGAACGGCCCCAGGTAAAGCATCCAATGTTCGGTGAAGACAGACAGCAGCTCCTCCATCAATAGCAGTGCCGCGGCGCCCAACACCGGGCCGAAGAGTGTGCCCATGCCGCCGAGCAAGACCATGACCAGGATCTCCCCCGAACGGGTCCAATGCATCAGCCCCGGACTGACGTACTCGGTTTGGTTGGCGATCAATGCACCGGCCAGGCCTGCTCCGGCACCGGCGATAACGAAGCAGACCAGCCGGTAGCGGAAGGTGGCGAAACCCAGCGATTTCATGCGCCGTTCGTTTTCCTTGCATCCGCGGATGACCATGCCGAACCGGGAGTGGATCAGTCGATTGGAAAAGAATAAAAAGGCGGCCAAAAGCGCCAGGCAGAGGTAGTAAAAATGCAGATCATTGGCCAGATCGATTGCCGGCAGCGTGTTGCGGGCAAATAGGCTGATGCCGTCGTCGCCACCGTAGGCCTCCAGTGAGACGAAAAAATAGTAGAGCATCTGGGCAAACGCCAGGGTGATCATGATGAAATGCATGCCGCTGGTGCGCAGGCTCAGCGCCCCGATCACGGCCGCTGCCCCGGCGGAGATCCCCATGGCCAGCGGCCAGACCACCACGGCATTTAGCTGGCTTTCGAATTGGAAAGGCCAGAAAAAAAGAGTACTTCCGTCGAAGGCGTGAAAAGAGAAAATACCCACTACATAAGCACCGATGCCAAAAAAAGCGGCATGCCCCAGACTCACAATACCGCCGAAACCAAGCATGAGATCGAGGCTGGCGGCGGCCAGGGCATAGATCAAGATACGGCTGAACAGGGTAACCAGATAGGGTTCGTCGGTCATGCCGGCAATCACGGGCAGCATCACCAGCAGGCTGCTGCCCACGGTGATGCACAGGGATTTACGATTTGTCGGTAACAGGTTCATTGGATTGCTGGTATGTCGACAGCGTCTCGACTGTCAGGTTTCGTGGTTTACGGTCAGTGAAGT
>JASFFF010000459.1:0-3601 GCA_050124445.1 Desulfosarcina sp. | reverse complement strand
AAACGCCAGCAGACAGCCAAGCAATAACCAACCTGCCCGCCTGAGCCCTGCCATTTTGGCTAACCTGCAGCCGGTCGAATCGCTCCGTGCAGCGCTCTCGAACGCAGGCCCGTGCAGCAATCGCTTTCCCATGTCCCGCTTCCTCAAAATAAAAAACCCACCTCTCTTACTCAAGGCGGGACATTGAATACCGGTTCACCCAATCAGCCTTGACCACGAAGGCGCTAATAACTAGTGTGCATCCAGGCAGGTCTCCTGGCTTGTGGATCGCCCTACCGGCCGCCCCTTCCCACCTGATCCGATCAGGCAGTGAGTTGCTGCGGCTTTCGTCCCCACTCACAGTGGCGGGTCCGCAGCGGATTTGCACCGCTTTCCCTGTTATGCCCCAAAGGCACCTGGATTAACCAATCCATGTACAATGGCCAATAAACCCAAAAAGGATGCTGATGTCAACGGCTTTTCCCCGATCCGATGGCGCTGGACAGATAATGAAAGAGTGGTCTATTTTCTGGAACCGTACCCGACACGGTTGCCTTGCCCCAAATCCTTTCCAGCGCAGGGCCATGGGTGCCTTTCATTATTCGAAACGCTCTCAATGAATTCTTGCCTGCAGGCGCGTCTTCTTTTATTTTAAAAGGGTGGTCGTTGATACGTGTCAATCATGGATGGTCTCAACCGGCCGTGCCTTTGGCGTTCAATCGATCAAGTGAGGAGGGAACCGATGGGAATGACATCCGACGAATTGGTGTTTAAACCCCGACTGCAAGTCATCAATCAGGACCAGATCGATCAGATTCATTGTGCGACGCTGGATGTGCTCGAACGAACCGGTGTGGATATTCCGCACGAAAAGGCCTTGGAGATCCTCTCGGGCAACGGCGCCAGCGTGGACGGCAGCCGGGTGCGCATGCCCGCCTGGATGGTCGAAGATGCCATTGGCAAGGCACCGTCCCGGGTTGTTTTAGGCAAACGGACCGGAGAGCGGACCATCCGCCTGGAGCGGGATAAAACCTACTTTGGTCCGAGTCTAGACTGTGTCGATTATATGGACCCTAAAACACACCGCCGCAGCCGTTTCGTCAGCGAAAACGTGAAGGTGACCGCAGCCCTGTGCGACGCGCTGCCCCATCATCACTGGGCCATGTTTATCGGCATGGCCGATGATGTGCCGCCGGATATCGCCGACCGGGTCATTGCGCGCCATGCCATGCAGTATTGTGAGAAACCCATCGCCTTTTGCAGCAAGGACACGGCCAGCGCCAAGGATATTTTTGAAATGGCGCTTCTGCTTTGCGGCGGGAAGGATAATTTTGACCGTACACCCTGCTTGCTGCATTACTCCGAACCGATTTCACCCCTGGCCTATTTCGGTCCGGCGGTGGATAAAATCATCTACTGTGCGCAGCAAAAGATTCCGGTGATCAACTCGCCGGCGCCTCAGGCTGCCGGAACCGCCCCGGCCACGTTGGCAGGCACGGTTATCCAGGGTAACGCCGAAACGCTCAGCGGACTGGTGTTGCATCAATTGGTCAACCCGGGGGCACCTTTTATTGCCGGCGCATTTACCACCATCATGGACATGCAGACAACGGTCTTTTCCTATGGCGCCTGTGAAATGTCATTGATGATCGCGGCGCTAGCGCAGATGGCCCAGCACTATCGCGTGCCTTTTTTCGGCACTTCCGGTGCAACGGACGCCAAATTCTGCGACGCCCAGGCCGGCGTTGAGGCCGCCTTCCAATGCTTGACCGCCGCGACCATCGGGTCGGGACTGGTCCATGACTGCGGCAGCTGGATGGACCACGGGTCGTTGGCCTCTCCAGAATTCATGGTGCTGACCAATGAAATCGTTGATGCCGTCGATCACTTCATGAACGGCATCTTGCTCAATGATGAGAGCATGGCGCTGGATGTCATCCACCGCGTTGGCCCTCGCGGACATTATCTCCAGCAGCCCCATACGTTCAACAACTTTAAAAAAATCAGATATTCCCAAATCTTTGAGCGCATGGTCTATGACCAATGGAAGGCGGCCGGCGCCAAACGCTTCGAACAACGCTTGCAGGCGGTCACCTTAGAAAAGATGAAACATCGCCCGGCCCCCCTGCCAGCCGAAACGGTCAAGATCTTGGACGAGATGCAGCGCAGTTGGAAATAGATAAGAAATGAACCTTGGTCACAGGAATTATGGATCCTTGTTTTGATCGATTGTATTTAGCAGCTCCTTTCCGACCGGAATATCGGGGTGTGCCGCCAGCATACGCTCGGCCATCTTCCTGGCCTGATCCCACATGGTACGCTGCATGTAAAAGACTGCCAAGGCATAGAGGTAATCGGGATTTTGCGGCTCCACAGTCAGCGCTTTAAGCATTGCCGCTTCAGCGTCCGTGTCGCGGCGCATCTTCTGGAGCAAAAGGCCGAGATTATAATGAATGCGCGAGCGTTGCGGCAGCCCGGCAGACGCGTCCCCCAGCAACACCACCGCTTCCTGAAGGCGGTTCTGCTCCACCAGCAGCAGGCCCAAGGAGTATTTGATTTCCAAAAAACCGGGATTGGCGTCAATCACTTCGCGCAGCAGCCGTTCGGCATCTTCCTTTTTACCCTGCCGGTTGTAGAGCATGGCCAAATTGACCTTGGCCGGATAGAACTGCCCGTCGATGGCAATGGCCTGCCGGTAGTGCTTCTCGGCCGCGTCCAACTGGCCCAGGTTGGCTGACAGGTTGCCTAGGTTGTGCCGGGAGGGTGAGAAGTCGGCCGTGCGCTGCATGGCCTGCCGGTATTCGGCCAGGGCCGTGTCAAACTGCTGTCGCGCGTCTGCGGCCAGGTTGTCGCGGGGCAGTGCCGCCAGGGCGGCGGCGGCTTCGCTGCGCACCGCCCGCACCGGGTCGTAGAGCATGGGTGTCAGGGCGGCCAGTCGTTGCCCCGGATGGCTTATCGGCAGGTGGCGCACGGCGCTCTGGCGAATCAGGGCTTCTTCGTCGGCCAAAGCGGCGGTGTAGGCTGACGCGGCCATAGACTGCCCATAGCCGGCCAAATGGGCCAGGGCAGTGGCCCTAACAATGGTCGGGTAGAGCCGGTCGCCGGATAGGGCGGCCAAGTCCGCCGCTGCTTCAGGCCGCCGCTCGCGCCCGGCATGCAGCACCTCACCATAATGGCGGCGCGACTGTTTGCCGTACCACTTGCCCATGGCATCCACGGACCACTGGGTGGTCTGATCCACGTGGCAGCGGTCGCAGGCATTGGGCGTGCCCATGGCCAGGGTCAGGTCCGGACGGGGCAGGCGGAAGCTGTGGTCCGGGCGGTAGTCGATACCCATGTAGGTGCGGCCGGGCATGTGGCAGCCTTCACAACTGGCGCCGCTGCCCACCTCGAAAAGGATTTCGCCCGACGCCGAGCGGATCGGCTGGCCGGTCTCGCCGGGTTGCTTGTGAAAGTGATGGCCCTTGTGATCGTAGACGGCAGCCTGGTGGCACTGCAGGCACAGGTCGTTGCCCTTCTTGATGCGGCGGATGCTGTGCACATCGTGGCAGTCGCTGCAGCGCACGTCGCGGGCGTACATCTTGCTCTGCATGAACGAACCGTAGACGTAAACCTCGTCCAG
>JASFFF010000458.1:0-3603 GCA_050124445.1 Desulfosarcina sp. | reverse complement strand
ATTAAAAACGGTGTGCTTACCGCCATCGAGGTGTTTGAAGAAGCCGGCGGAGTCCCCGGTTACGACAAGATCGAACTGTTCCCCCAGGACACCGCCTGTGATCCCAAGCAGGCTGTCGCCGCGGCCAACAAACTGATCAACCTGGAAGTGGCCGGCGTGATCGGCGCCTACTGCTCCTCCTCCACGATTCCCTCATCCGAGACCCTGGACGAGGAAGACATCATCATGATCACCCCCGCCTCGACCAATGAGAAAGTGACCGACCGCGGCCTGCCCTACATGTTCCGCATGTGCGGCCGTGACGACGATCAGGCCCCGGCAGCGGCCAAATTCATGAAAGAGGCCCTCGGCGCCAAGACCATCTTCATCGTCGACGACAAAACCACCTACTCCCAGGGCCTGGCCGACGGTGTTTCCAAGGCTTCCAAAGCACTGGGCATGACCGTCGTGGAGCACGACCACGTCAACCAGGGCGACAAGGATTTCGCCGCCGTACTGACCAAAGCCAAACAGGCCGACGCCGACATCTTCTACATGTCGCTGCAGGGCTTCTCACCGGCCGCCCTGATGACCTTGCAGGCCAAACGCATGGGCCTCAAATCCCAGATCGTCACCCAGGACGCCGTGTTCCAGCCCAAGTTCATGGGGGTGGCCAAGGATGCGGCCAACGGCGTCTATCTGACCTACGGCTTCACCGACACCAGCACCGCCGAGTACAAGGCGTTCGAGAGCCGCTACGTACCCAAGTACGGCGCCATCGCCGCCTACGCTACCTATGCCTACGATGCGGCCACCGTGCTGCTCAAGGCCATCAAGGCCGCCGGCTCCACCGATTCGGCCAAGGTCAAGGCCGAGATCATGAAGATGGACTTCCCCGGCGTGGCCAAGCAAATCAAGTTCAATGCCAAAGGTGATTCCGGATCGTCCTACATCGCCTACAAGGTCGTGGGCGACCAGTTCGTTCCCTACTGGTCCCCGGAAAAGGGCCTGCTGAAATAAGCGCCCGAAACAAATGCGACCGCCCTGCCGCCTTGCAGGGCGGTCGCATTTGGCGGTTTCGGTGCAAGCCACCTAATAAAACCTGAACGTGGGTATAAACAACGCGTATGGAATATTTCATCCAGCAATTAATAAACGGCATCACCCTAGGTGGGCTCTACGCCCTGATCGCTCTGGGGTATACCATGGTCTACGGCGTGATCCAGCTGATCAACTTCGCCCACGGTGAATTTTTTGCCGCCGGCGGCTATGTGGGCGTAATCGTGCTCAGCTACCTCGCCGGCAACGGATACATGGAAAACTACCCCATTTTGTGCCTGGCGGGGTCTTTCGCCTTGACCATGGTCTACTGCGCCTTTCTGGCCATGGGCGTGGAGAAGGTGGCCTACAAGCCCCTGCGCAAGCAAACCCGGCTGGCCGTCCTGCTCTCGGCGCTGGGCATGTCCATCTTTTTGTCCAACGGTCTCATGCTGACCCAGGGCGTCTATGACAAGGCCTATCCCAGCGAGCTGTTCCAGGGTGGATTCGATTTCGGCATGATCACCATCAGCTACCTGCAGATCATGATGGTGGGCATGACCATTGCCCTGCTGATTGTGCTCAACATATTGGTGTTCAAGACCAAAGTCGGCATGGCCATGCGGGCCACGGCCCAGGACAAGGTGATGAGCTCGCTGGTCTCCATCAGCAGCAACCGGATCATCTCACTCACCTTCGCCATCGGTGCCGGCCTGGCCGCCGCCGCGGGCATCATGGTGGGCCTCTACTACGGCTCGGTGCGCTACGACATGGGCTTTCTGCCCGGTATCAAGGCCTTTGCCGCGGCGGTGCTGGGCGGCATCGGCAACATCACCGGGGCCATGCTGGGGGGATTGATCATCGGCATGGTGGAGATCTTCGGTGCGGGGTACATCTCCGGTCAATACAAGGACGTGTTTGCCTTCATTATCCTGATCTCCGTGCTCTACTTCAAACCGACTGGAATCATGGGCGAGAATATCGATGATACAAGAGTTTAAAAAAATATGGAAACCCTACACCATCGGGCTGGTGTGGCTGCTGGGGTTGCTGTGGCCTTTGCTGGGCATCCACCCGGACGGCACCCTCTCTTTTGCCAATGCATTTAGCGTCTGGCTCTATATCGCCGTAGGGCTTTCCATCTGCATGCTGCTGTACCTGATGAACAAAAGTGGCAGCCTGGACCTTGTCGGCCGCCCGCTGGGCAAACTTCGTCAATCCTTGTTCACCCAGGCATCGGAAAAAGTGCCCGTCTGGGTCTGGCTCGGGCTGCTCCTGGTGGTTGCCCTGGCCTACCCGCAGTTCACCAACCGCTACGCCCAGGATGTGGCCACCAACGTGCTGATATACATCTGTCTGGGACTGGGCCTGAACATCGTTATCGGGCTGGCCGGCATGCTGGACCTGGGCTATATCGCCTTTTACGGGGTAGGGGCCTACACCTACGCCTTGCTCAACCTGCACTACGGCATGTCCTTCTGGGTCAGCCTGCCCTTTGCCGCCACACTGGCCATGATTGCCGGCTGCATCATCGGCTACCCGACCCTGCGCATGCGCGGGGACTACCTGGCCATCGTGACCCTGGGTTTTGGCGAAATCGTGCGCATTCTGCTCAACAACTGGATGACCTTGACCAACGGCCCCAACGGCCTGCTGGGCGTCAAGGCGCCCAGCCTGCTGATCCCCAGCTTCGAAGGCGGCCTCAGCTTCGAGCTCTTCTATATGAAGAAGCTACACTATCTCTACTACATCGCCCTGGGCCTGGCCATCATCACCATCATCTCGGTCAGGCACCTCAACTTCTCACGCATCGGCCGGGCCTGGGAATCGATCCGCGAGGATGAAACCGCCGCCGAATTGATGGGCGTCAACACCTTTATGCTCAAACTGCTGGCCTACGCCATGGGTGCGTTGTTTGCCGGCTTGGCCGGCGCTTTCTTCTGCGCCCGCATGCGCTTTGTCAGCCCGGAAAGCTTTACCTTCTTGGAGTCGGCCATGGTGCTGAGCATGGTGGTGCTGGGCGGCATGGGATCCATACCGGGTGTCATTCTGGGCGCGGCGGCACTGATCGTCCTGCCTGAAGTCTTCCGGGAGTTCGAAACCTACCGTATGCTGATATTCGGTATGTCCATGGTGGTAATGATGCTCTTCAGGCCCGCCGGCTTGATCCCGGCCAAGCGCATGGGCAAGCGGGGTGAAGAGGAGGAGTGATAGATGGCCGAGCAACCGATTCTCGAACTGAAAAACGTCTATTCCAGCTACGGCAGCATCAAAGCCCTCAAGGGAATCTCGCTCAAGGTCTATGCGGGGGAAATCGTGGCCATCATCGGGGCCAACGGCGCCGGCAAATCAACCACCTTGATGACCACCTGTTGCGTGATCCCCATCGACCAGGGGGAAATCTGGTACAATGGCAAGGCGATTCACGGCACGCCCGCCGAACAGCTGCCGTCCTCCGGCCTGTGCCAGGTGCCCGAGGGCCGGCGCATTTTCCCGCGCCTAAGCGTGGATGAGAACCTGACCCTGGGGGCCTTTTTTCGCAAAGACAAGGAAGTCATCGAGGCCGATCGGCAGCACGTCTATGAT
>JASFFF010000457.1:0-3608 GCA_050124445.1 Desulfosarcina sp. | reverse complement strand
GCGCCAGTACCTCTTCACCCACACGGCGCAGGGCGTGATCGTCGTAGCGGTCCGAAAAGAGGGTCAGGTTGACGATGGGCACATCGTCGATCTCGACGGGTTTGATGACCCAGCCGCGGACGATGGGTGGTGCGGTATCCTGGTACATGGCGATGCGATTGTGCACCTTGAGGATGGAGTTCTCACGTTCCTGGCCCACATAAAAACGGACTGTCACCACGGCCATGTCTTGGCTGGACATGGAGTAGACGTACTCCACACCGTCGATCTGCCAGAGCAGGCGTTCCAGGGGAGTGGAGACCAGCTTTTCGACCTCCTCGGCACTGGCGCCCGGGGCACTGACATAGATGTCGGCTAGCGGAACCACGATCTGCGGGTCTTCTTCTCTGGGAGTGATCAGGATGGCTGCCACGCCCAGGCACAGGGAGAGAATGATCAGAATGATGGATAGCTGTGAGGTCAGGAAGCGGCGCACCACCGCAGCGAGGAAGCCGCCGGGCATCGATGGTTGGTCAACCATTGTCGCCCACCTCCCAGCCGATGGTTTCACCGCCGGCCAAGCCGGAAAGGACTTCCATTTGGTCTCCCAGGCGCCGGCCGGTTTTGACATGGCGGGTTTGCCAGTTGCTGCCTTCCTGTACATGAACCAGTTCCAGTTGCCCCACCCGGCGGATGGCTACAGCCGGTACGGTAACGATGCGCTGGCGCCCCACGGGAACGCGCAGTTTGCCGAACATGCCCGGATAGACCCCCTTGACGGTCGCCATGGCCGCTTTGACCAGGAAGGTGCGCGAGTCGGGGTCGGCATAGGGCACGATCTCCTCAACGGTGGCATCGACAATGCGCTCCAGAGTGTCGATCTCCACCTCCAGGGAAATCCCGGGGGTAACCCGGGTGATCAGCCCCTCGCGAACATAGGCTTCCAGGCGCAGGGCGCCGGAAGTGCGCAGGGCCACCAGGGGTTTACCGGGCAGGGCTAGGTCGCCGGGTTCAACGAATCGTTTGAGCACCACCCCCGCCTCGGGGGCTAGGATGCGGCTGTACTCCATGGCGATGGTACTCTCTTTGACCACTGCCCGGGCTTGCTGGATACCGGCCCCGGCAGCGGCCAGCGCTTCTTCGGCCCGCTTTACACCGGCTTCGGCCTGACGAAAGGTCGATTCGGCCGCCTCCAAATCCTGGGCCGTGGCGGCCTGCGCATCAAAATAGGTTTTGACCCGTTTGTAGTTGGCTTGTGCCTGCTTGAAACCGGCCCGGGCGGCATCCAGGGCATGCCGGGCCTGCTCTCGGCCGGCCTGGGCAGTTTTCAGGGCCTGACGGGCCTGGTCCAGGCGGGAGGTCATCTGGCGACTGTCCAGGGAGACCAGCAGTGCCCCCTTGGCCACTTGGTCTCCGGGGCTGACCTGGACGTCGAGTACCTGCCCGGTGACCCGGGACTCGATACGCGTTTCGGATTTGGGCCTTACCGTACCCACGGCTTCATACCATTGATCGGTCTCTTGGACTTCGGCCACAATGGTATGTGTCGGTTTGAAGGGGTGCTTGTCCACCGGGGTAAATGCACCAGGCTCGATCCGGTCGCAGCCGGCCAACCCGATCCAGGCCGCGCAGATGCAAACGACCGGACGCCAAACGATCAATTGATTCATTTTTCTCATGGTTTTACCCTTCCTTAACATCGCTTGGCCGACTGCCGGTCCAATAACCGATCGCCCGGGCAATCTGGGCCCGGGCCTTTTCGCGGTCGTAGTAGGCGGCGGTTTCACGCATCTTGGCCCGGTTGAAGGCCAGTTCGGCCTCCAGGTAGCGGGTGATGTTGGCCGATCCGCCTTCATATTGGCGTTTGACCAGTAGATAGGTTTGTTCGGCCGTGGTCACATTGGCCGTTGCCACGTTGAGCCGCTCCCGGGCTTCATTGAGGTTGAGATAGGCCTTTTTAACGTCAAATTTGACAGCCAGGAGCGTTTTGCGATCCGCCGCCAAGGTTTCCTGAAGCTGGGAGAGGGCCTCGGCACGCTCGCTCTTGGTGGCAAACCCATCGAAGATTTCCCAGTTCAGGTAGAGCCCGGCCGTCCAGTTGTCACGATTACTGCTGTATTTCATTTCTGGATCGTCGGCATAGTAGCGGGTCAAGAAATCAAGCTGAGGGAGGTAGCCGGCGCGGGCGGCATCCAAGGCCATCTTAGACTGCCGCAGCTTCTCATGCACGCTGGCCAGTTCGGGCCGATGAGCCAGAGCATAGTCCAGAGCCTTGAATTGATCCTCCGGGACCTCCACGGCACGGGCTTGGGCCTCGATCAGTCCAAAGGGTATCCCGGGTTCCACACCCAGTATCTCGGCCAAGGCCGCTTTGGCCAAACGCTGCCGGTTGCGACTTTGCACCAGGATCTCTTCGGTTTCAGCCACCCGCACCTCAAGGGAGAGCAAATCGGTTTTCAGGGCCCCACCGGATTCGAAGCGTACCTGCATGACACGCAACTGGGAGCGGGTGGTTTCCACCGAATCCAGGGCCACGCTGGTGAACGAGGTGGCGGCCAGCACATCATAATAGGCGCCGATGGCCGTGGCCATGACCTGGTTTTCGATGCTGTCGCGGTCCAGTTCGGAGATGGTCAGGCCAGTTTCTGCGATTTTCCGGTTGAGGCTGTCCTTGCCGCCGTTGTACAGGTTGATGCCGGCGCTTACCCCGCTTTCATAGTTCTCAAACCATCCCGGATTGTTAAAATCGACATCTGGTGGCAATTTGCGCTGGTCGATGGTTTTGAACAGATAGGCCGATGGTGCATCACCCTGCAAATATTCGGTATAGACATTCACTTGAGGATAGAAGGGCGCCGCCGATTTATCCAACATGGCCCTGGCCATTTCGATGCGAGCTACGGCCATGAGCAGGTCTGGGTTGTTGGCCCTGGCGATCGCCAGCACGTCCTGCAGGCTCAGCTGGCTGTTGACCGCAAAGGTTGCCGGCGAAGTGCCGGCCGCCCGGGACGGACCCAGCTGAAAGGTCAGGTCGGCATATTGGGACTTGATGGTATTGTAGTGGTAGGTTTGCTCGGACGCACAGCTGATGACAGTTGCAGCCACCAACAGCAGGACACAGACCGATAACAGCGAAAACAGCTGCTTAGACATTCCCTCCTCCTCATTGTCATCGGTGAGATAATCAGTTCTCAGTCATCCCTTTAGAGCCCCATAAGGGCTGATGGTTGCATGTGGTGAAATCAGATGACAGAGATGAGCGGAAACAGTGGTGCCAAAACTTAAAGTGCACGTTCGGGCTACTCGCTGGATCCAATTTGGCTGATGATCATCTTGTCATGACGTGTCTTTGAGGACTTTAAGACGACCGAATCGGCCGGTAAGCGATTGCTAGGCAGATGGTCGCATCCTGTTAAACTTGTCACCCGATACTACCCCACGGGCTGAATGATAAACCTGCCAAATTATGGATGCAACCCCGAATTCAGATATTGCGGGCCTGTGCCGGGCGAGCATCATTTAGGTAGGGGGTGCTCAGTCGGGCTGTCAAGACCGCGCTGGCCAGTTCTGATACACTGGTCCGGCTTCTGTGCATGTGTTGATAAAGTCGCAGGGAGTCTAAAATGGGT
>JASFFF010000456.1:0-3610 GCA_050124445.1 Desulfosarcina sp. | reverse complement strand
ACCGAAATCGAAGCGGGTGACGATACCGCCGATCCATTGGAGGTAACGTTGCCAGGCCGGCTGATCCAGGCCGAAGTCTCTTCTGATGTTGTCGATGTCTCCCTGGGTGACGTTGACACCGGTCCCTGAATATTTACGGAAGGCGTAGCGGTCTGCATAGTCACCAGGAGGCAATTCCATGATGGTGAATACCATGATGGAGACAAAGAACATGGTCACCAAGAGTCCGAAAAGTCGATGCGCGGTGAAGCGTAGCATGGGTATCGCGTAGGGTTTGGGTTTTGCCGTTGTGTTGGAGTAAATGCGCGGCCTTGGTGGCCGAATCCGGTTAGGGGACTGGAGCAACCGGATCCGGCGGGCTTCCTGCTGTCACTGAATTTACTTCAGGTACCACTGGAACGATCGGTAGGGGTAGGTCCAGTAGTAGTCGTAGGTTTTGGCCTTGAAGGTTTTGTAGTTGCCGAGATCGTTGCGGTGCACAACGGGGTTGACGATGTTGCCCACCGTTCCGATTTTCCACAAATTTTTTACATGAATGTCGATGATTTCCTGTCCGATGCGATTGGAATCGGCCGATCCCATCGGGTACTGGATGAACTGCTCGGCCAACTGATACAGCTTGGTGACGTCGGCCGGGGGCTCGATGCCTTCCTTGCCGCCTGAGGTTTTCCAGGCCGCCCAGCCAAAACCGGTGCCTGGGTTGAAGTAGTCACCGAAAGGCGGCACGAAGGCGGTGAAGTCCTGCGAAATGGTGGGACCGGAAACGCCGTCGTTTTTCCAGGTGGTGACATCCAGGTCGTTGTTGTTGGCCGAAGCGCGGTATTCATCGGAAGAGACCTCTTTCAAATCCACGCGGATGCCGACATCGGCCCAGTAGTCGCGCACCAGTTCATGCAATTTGACCGGAGCCCCCTGGTTGGAGTAAATCAAGCGTACAATGAAGGGTTTGCCGTCGGGACGCTCCAGCATTCCGTCGTTGTCTTTATCCTTCAACCCCATGGCAGCCAGCAGGGATTTGGCTTTGTCCGGATCGTAGCTAATGAAGGCATTCTTGTTTGCGTCGGTCACGAAGGCGACAGTGGCCGGTTCAGCGGGCATGGACTGCATGGGTGTGCCTTGACCGAGAAAAACGATCTCGTTGATTTCCTCACGATTGAGTGCCAGAGACATGGCCTGACGAAAGCGCAGGTCATTGAATATGCCTCTCAGCACATTGTCTTTGACAGTCGTATTAAAGGCGTAGAAAACGTTTTCTCCCAAAGCCGGAGCCAGATCGACCTGATAGTTGCCCTTGGCTTCGTTCTCCTTGAGCAGGGGGAAGTCTTCGATGAACACGGCCTGCTGCTTGAAGGTCACCTCGCCGTTGGTGATTTTGAGGTTCTGGACCTCCTTGTCCTTGACATACTGCTCGTCGATTTCGTTGATGTAGGGTAGCTGATTGCCGGCGGTGTCAACCATGTGAAAATAAGGGTTGGCCACCATGAGACGGCCGGTGGACGTATCTTCGATAACGATGTGCGATTCCAGGGTGGGAACCACCTGGCTATCGAAGCCGCTGAGCAGCGGCGTAGGCACGTCCTTCCAGTCAGACCCGCCATAATACTTCTTTAACAGTTCCGCGGCATCCTTAAGCCCTTTTTGTTTGGCCAGTTGATCGGCCTCAGGGTTGTATTTTTTCATGAAGGTCATCAGAAAATGCTTCGGCTGGAACGGCTGACCGTAGTCCACAGCAAAACGGTTGAGGATACCGGGTGTGGGCACCGGGAAGGTGAATTTTACCGTGGTGTCGTCAATTGCGGAAACCTTCATCGGTTTACCGGCAAACAGCCAGCGGTCCGGTGTTTTTTCATACACATCTGGATTTAAAATCAGGTCGTCGTACCAGAAAACGATGTCTGCGGCGGTAAACGGTTGGCCGTCGGACCACTTGTGACCTTTTCGCAGGCGCATGGTCAATTGGGTATAGTCGTCATTCCACTGCCAGTCCTTGGCGATATTGGGCAGCACGGTTTGCAAATCGTCATGGTAGCGGACCAGGTTGACATGACGAATGGAGAGCAAGTCGGACGTGCCGGACTCGGTCCCCTTGGACAACCCTTTGAGGCTACCGCCATACCTGCCAATCGTTTCGTATGGCGCAATGACCAGCGGTTCAGCTGGCAGACGGTCTTTTACCGGCGGCAGGGGGGTCGGGTTACCGGCAATACGGCTGTTTAGTTTTTCGATAGAAGGGTTGTCGTTGAATGTGAGTCTGCACGTGCACTGTTTTTCGAATTCGGCCAGTTCGAATTGAAACGGAAATTGGCTGGTGTAGCCGTTCATGTCGGAAGCAGTCACGGCGTTGCCGGCAATCGCTCGGGGCAGGCCACCCATTGCTAAAATTACCAAGGCCAATATGAGCGTTGAAACGGTAGACGGGATTGGCATTTTCATTATTGTTCCTCCAATATGATGCTTGTAAAGTGTGAAGGGGGTTAGGGTTCAATCCTATTCAATTTTTTTGCATTCAATTAAGAAGCAATTTGACCGATCTGGACGAAGCGCGTTTATTTCTGACATCCCTGGCCAGTTCGAAGAAGGCTTGGATAGGGCGCAATTGCTCGAACTCCGGTAGGCAGACCACATATTGTTTGGCGGACAGGTCCAGGTTCTCTATCCGAATCTCGCTCAGCCTCGGATCGTGCATAAATTCGTCCTCCAAAGCGATGCCAAAACCGATTCCGGAGGCTACCGCCTCTTTCATGGCTTCCCACGAATCTAACTGCATAAGAACCCGCGGATGAACCCCCTGCCCCTGGAGTTGCATTTCAAAGATCTGACGGGTCTTGGACGTACGGTGGCGCGCCACCATGGGTTGGTCGTGCAGCTGGTCAGCCGATATGCGAGGCAATCTTGCCCATCGATGGGTACGGGTTACGAAAAGTACGATGGCTTGTTCACTGTAGGTCAAATTGACCAGGCGGCTATCGGGGACTGTATTGGTGACTTCAGCCAGATCCAGCCGGCAGGCTAGCACATCCTCAACCAAGTTTGACGAATCGCCGATTTTGGCCTTGACCCGGATGCCGGGGTATCTAGACATGAACACGGCCAGCAGGTCCATGACCAGGTAGTGGCAACTCAGACCGATATCCAGATGACCACTGCGTAGGGTACCGGCTGAGGATAGGGTGTCTTGGAAGTCGTCGACCAGCCCCAGAATTTTTCTGGCTTTCAGTACCAGTTCTTTTCCAAGGGCACTGAATTCCAAGTGCCGTCCGCACCGCCAAAACAACTTGACGCCGTAGTTTGCCTGCAGTTTGCGTAGCTGGATGGACACCGCCGGCTGGGTAAGTCCGAGCAGGCTGGCTGCACCCGAAAAAGAGCCGGCGTGCTCCAGTGCGTCCAGAGCTTTGAGTTGGTTGAGGTTCACTGCAGAAAATCAATCCTGTTGGTGCGGTTGGGCGATGCAAGCTGAATGAAGTGACAGGATTTGATTACGGGCAGGATATTGGGAATTGATTAGGAGCGGGTTAGTTTATTATTAACGAAATTTTGTTTACCTTAGATAAAGCAATATAGGATTTATAGGCGTTTGCTGTTGCAATAGGGTCCCTGGGTTGGGACAACC
>JASFFF010000455.1:0-3611 GCA_050124445.1 Desulfosarcina sp. | reverse complement strand
CTGATGCTGGTATTATAGCGCTCTAGCTCATTGATGTACTTGCCCACGTTGGCTTTGACGATATCCTGCAGATAGACGTCGAAATAATAGTCCACTTTTTCCGAGATGCCTGTGTCCGTCGTAGAAAACAGTTTCGACAAGAGCCCATGGTATCCCACCAAGTTGTCAATTCCCCGGGTAAACTCGATCACGTAGTCCACCCAGCGCCCGCGCTCGGCACGAAGCTTGGTTATGGCCCGCTTGTCCGATAGGGCCTCACCATTAAAATCATAGTCCCAGGTGTGCCTGAAATAGAGATTGTTCTGGAAGAAATCAATATGAGCAAGAACATGATAAAATATCATCACGTTGAGCCAATCCGGGTTGTTATCGTTGTAAAAAGAGATTGCGGGGCGCGTATTGATCACCGTTTCGTATGGATTGCCCGGATAGAGTTCATACTTGCCCTTCTCCTTGAGTACTTCAACATCGTGTACCCAATACTCATAAAGGGTGGGAATCATCACCTTGGGAGAGAGCTCAATAAGGTCGCGGTTGGTGACAATATATTCCAGGCTTTCATCTTCAAAACACAGACCGGCGTCGCGGGCGCGCAGTTTGCAACCCTCCATGATGGTCTTCGTGTGCTGGTCGATCAGTTCCATATGTTCTGCCGTTTCTGCCATCGATCGGTTGTTTTCCAATCGGGTGTGTTGCACCCGGTAACAACCGCAATCATTCATGCATGAATGCGCTTTTGCCTTTCCGGCCGTTGGCCGCACAACCGAGTCACCCGCTATGCGAATGGTCGTCGACTCACGAGATCAGCTGCTTGATCCCCTCTATCAGGCGGGGCTCGTCGGCACTCTCGTTGATTACGTCGAGCCGTACCAGTTTGGGATGTTTTTCAAGCAGCTGTGACTTTTTCAAATAGCGTTCCACTTCCGTGTTGTTTTGAGAACTGCCGCCATGCTCGGCAATGGTTACCCCCACGCGGCTGGAATACGCAATCATTTCCTTCAGCGCCGGAATGGCCTTTTTACCCTCCGTATCCCAGTCATCTCCGTCGGTACCATGGAAAACATAGATGTTGTAGTCTGCCGCCAGATTCTCTTCCTTTACAATACGGTTGACCATTTCATAGGCTGAAAAGACCTGGGTGCCACCGGCGACCTTGGAGTTGTAATAGGTGTAAAAATCCTCGACTTCCTTGGCTTCGGTGTCGTGGAGAACAAACCGGGTTTCGACCTGGTTGGCATATTGGTACAACAGCCAACTGTAGATAAGAACATGCTGGGTGACCACCAGTTCCGTGGCTTTACCGGCCATAGACCCCGAGTAGTCTCTGAGAAAAAACACCACCGCTTGCGATTCAAAATCCTTTTCCTTGGAGAGAATTCGATAGACCCGGTCCTTGGGTGAGATGATGAACCGCGAGGGATCAATGTCATCCACTTCGGGGAGGTTGCCCAAATGAATATTGGTTTCGATGATTTCGCGCAAGGTGGCCTTTTTATCCAACACCTGGCCAAAGCCCTTGTTACGGTCTGTCATATCATAGGTGTAGCGAGTCAGTGATCGCTTCTTGCCCTTGTCTTGCAGGTTGGGCAGTTCGAACTGCTCGGTTAGAATTTTTCCAAGATCATAGGCCGACGATTCCATTTCATGCTGACCACCTTCGCCTTCACCCGGTCCTCCTGCACCAGGCTGATCCGGATCGCGCACCGGCTGTTCGCCGATAACTTCACCCTCTTCTCCGTCGCCGCTGCCGCCCTGACCCTCTTCCTGTTCGGTGAAATTGGGATCGTGGATGAATTTTTCTTCCACGGTGGTGGGTACCACCACTACCTTGCCCTTGCCGGCCTTGCCGGGTTTGATCATTTTGCCGACTCGAATTTTACGGGGAAAGCCGTCTTTTTCTCGCTGGCGGTCTTTTTCCAGCAATTCGTCAATGGAACGCATGTGGCTGACGTAGGACCCTTTGGGTTGGGACATGGCCTGCAGGACCATCAAGTCGCAGTAATCGTAAAGGTTCAGCAGGCGGATCTCGCCACTGTCGGTGCGCACCAATGCCGTTTCCCCGGGAACCGCCGGCAATTCGTGGGTTCGGTCGTCGTTGAGCTCCCGCAGAATCGTTTCCTCCTGGGCCGGTGTCATACCTGCCTTTTTCAAGGCCCGGTATATATTTTTCAAGTCAGTACGCATATTATTTTCGAATATCGATGCCTGTTAATTTTCGTCCTCCTGCGTACAAAAATACTCAATCGTCTTCTGCGCACACGTCTGGCAATACCCCAGCTTATTGAGCATGGTGTCCACCATTCGGTCGTATAGCTTCTGGTTCTCCTCGTTGGTACGGTTGGCCAGAGCGCCAATGAGGCTGCCGGCACCGGCGATATCCGACTTCAGGCGTACATCGGTGACCGCCTTGACCAGTTCCAAATTATCCATGAAATCATAGTCGGGATCTACGGATATCTTCTGGCCGTAGATCTTGCGAATGGAGGTGCGGAACGTTTCGCGCTGTTCAGATGTTTTGAGCCCCAATCGCTCCTCCACACTCTTGATGTAGCGTTCGTCGATTTTCAAGGCCCGCAGCTCCCCGGTCTGGGGGTCTTTGTATTTCCACATCTTGTCTGGCCCCAGATTTTCCGCATCGATGCCGATGATCATATTGACGTAATTCATCACATCCTTGCGAATGGCCAAGGGCTCGTCCATATAGGCATTGAACATCTCGGTCATAATCCGCTCCCGATAGAGTCCCTTGGCGGTCTTGAGATCCTCCAGATACTTGGCGCGATCATTGGCGTCGGTGACATAATCCAGGATGATGCGTTCCAGGGCTTTGAAAATGTCGTAGGCAAACATGCATTTGCCTTCGTTGGTTTCCGAGCTTTCGATGATCAGCTGCATGGCCCTGCCCAAGTTGCGTTGGCCCAATCCCTTCTGACCAAAACGTTTGGTGATATCCGGCTCCTGATTGAGGGTATCGATCACCTCGGCCAAGGTCTTGATGCTCTTTTCACCGGCCACTTCGCCGGCGGCCAGCTTCATGGTTTCGATGGGGGTGAGCTTCTCCGAGCGCGCCAGTCGGGAGAGTACCACCGCAACCGATGCAGCATGATTCAAATTGGGGTCCTGGTGCAGGTAGTCACGATTGAGGGTGGTGCGCGTTTCGTTGCCGATGGCGTAAATGGTCAGATCACTTTGCAGTTTATAGTTGGTGTTGTGAGACACATAGCAGATACGGCAGCGGTCGACGATGGGGGCCTCTTCCTTTTCGGCCAAAAAGCGGTTGAACTCGGAATTGTTGCTGGTGGCGATGATCAGGGTGTCGATGGGCCACTTGTATCCATCGATTTCGATGTTGCGGTTTTGAATGACACCCAAATAGACCTGTACCAGGTCTTTTTTATTCTTGAAAATTTCATCTGAAAAATGAACGCCACCACCAGCTACCCGTGCCAGTGCGCCGCGCCGCAAATCGAAGCGGTACGGATTGTTGGTTTCGGTGATATGCAGCAGCCGCTGGATGGACTCCTCACCCAGCAGGTCCACCGCCGATGAGGTGATCTTGTCCTTGGCCGGGTATTTGCCGGTGACAGTGCCCAGGCTCTCGGTCATGGGGA
>JASFFF010000454.1:0-3620 GCA_050124445.1 Desulfosarcina sp. | reverse complement strand
AAGACGACATAAAAATTGCTTCTTTTGTGAAAAAAGGTTTTCAAGCAGAAGGCTTTGCTGTGGATCACGCAGTGGACGGTGCCGCCGGGCTGGATTTGGCCCTTAGCGAACCCTATGATGCGGCTGTGGTTGATGTCATGCTTCCCGGCTTGGATGGCCTATCTTTGATCGGACAGATGCGCCGTGAAAAGGTGCTGACGCCGGTGATTATCCTCAGTGCAAAAAGCGCCATCGATGATCGGGTTCGGGGGCTTCAGACCGGTGGAGATGACTATTTGAGCAAGCCATTTGCTTTCTCTGAGCTGCTTGCACGGGTGCAGGCCTTGATCAGGCGTGCCAGCGGTGCCAAAGAGCCGACCCGGCTCTCCTATGGCGACCTGAGCATCGATTTACTCACTCGTGAGGTCCGCCGTGCCGGTGCTAAGGTCGATCTGCAGCCGCTGGAGTACTCACTGCTGGAATATCTGATGCGCAACGCCGGAAGAGTGGTTTCCAAGACCATGATTATGGAGCACGTTTGGGATTATCACTTCGATCCGCAGACCAATGTGGTAGAGGCGCGAATCTGTCGCCTGCGAGACAAAGTCGACAGAGAATTCGACGAGAAATTGATCCATACCGTGCGTGGGGTGGGCTATGCCCTTCGCCGGAATGATTAAAATGCCCCGAACACTGGCCTTCAGGCTGACCTTGTGGTACGGGCTTATTTTCTCCTTGTCGGTTTGCCTGGCGTTTCTTTTCTTTTATGTGCTGATTACCACCAATCTGAGACAACAGCTGGACAGCCGTCTTTCAGAGAAAGTTTCTGAGTTCAAGGCTATTTACAATCTCCAGGGACTAGAGGAAGTCAAAACAGCCGCCTTGATTGAATCCCAGGCCGCCGGCGAAAAAAAAATCTTTGTTCGCTTGCTGTACGCCAGCGGTGTGGCCTTCTCTTCATCCAATCTATCCTACTGGCGTGAGATCGGCATCAATAGAACCGCTGTCGGCCAACTGATGGAAGACGATGCGCGGGTTTATGAAACCTTATCCATTCCCGGCCGCCCGGATCGGGTGCGCATCGTTTACGGCACTTTGGGCCGGGGTGTGGTGGTCCAGCTGGGCTATTCCATGGAAAGCGACACGTCATTTATTGCTGTTTTTAAACGTATTTTCCTATTAACCATGGGCGGCTTGATTTTCACCGCCGTTCTGGTGGGTTGGTTCATGGCCCGACGCGCACTTTCAGGTGTCGAAGCGGTTACCCGTACCGCCCGTCAGATTTCCGAGACCGATTTGGGCCGGCGGGTGCCAATTATGGCACGCCACGAGGAGATCGACCGTCTGGCGGTGACCTTCAACCAAATGCTGGATCGAATCGAGAAATTGGTTGCCGGTATTCGCGAAATGAGTGATAATATTGCCCATGATTTAAAAAGTCCGGTGGCACGGATTCGCGGCATGGCAGAACTCAGTCTGGCAGACGAATCCCGCGACAAAGACGCCTTGACCCTGGCCGGTAGCACCGTCGAAGAGTGTGATCGGTTATTGGACATGATCAACACCATGCTGTTGATTTCAAAAACCGATGCCGGCGTCGAGGAAATGGCTAGAAAATCCGTCGATATGGTGGACGTGATCCATGGAGCAGTCGACCTTTTCGGGCCCCTTGCCGAAGACAAGGATCTCTCATTGACTTGCGAGACGGCGGATTCATTGATGGTGGATGGCGACCGATGGATGCTTCAACGGGCGGTGGCCAACCTGGTAGATAACGCCATCAAATACACGCCAGCACCGGGAAAGATTGACATCCACGGATATCGTGATTTGAACCATAGCGGTTCGATAGCGGTCTGTATTGTGGACAACGGTATCGGCATCAGCCGTCACGACCTGCCGCATATATTCGACCGCTTCTTTCGATGTGATCAGAGCCGAGCAACCGGTGGATCCGGTTTGGGGTTGAGCCTTGCAGTCGCAATCGCCCGGGCCCATCGCGGAGACATTGCTGTCGAGAGCACGCCCGGAAAGGGAAGCGTTTTCACGTTGCGCCTACCCGAGAGCAGAACCGTGGAAGACATGAACGGATCATTCACCACGCCTTGAACCGCAACAGCGAGCGCATTCCCCGTCGCTTGTCGAAGCAAAGCGACGATTCCACTCATCGGGGCGGCGGGGTTAGCGAGCGAATACAAAACAGGCAGAATTCCATATGGTCGAAGATTCCTCTTAGCTTGCTGCGAGGTTCTTCGATTCGCGTTGATCCCATCATCCTTATCCCGTTTGTCCTTTTGAAAACCAACGGTGATTCATGAATTTAACCCAGGATAAAGTCAATGTGGACATTCCCTACAGCTTGCTTCGGGTCAACCTGAATCCATTGACCCTGGCATTCACTGGGCCCCACAAGCTCCTGGAACCGTCTTTCCAAAACGCATATTTTGCCAACTCTTTGGACCACGTGCGGCGCTGCAAGCTTTACGCGATTCTTTTTTTCAGTATTTTCGGAATATTGGATGTGTTCGTGTTTCCGGAGCAGCGATACCAGTTGTGGTTTATTCGCTATGCACTGGTCTGCCCCGTGTTTTTAGCGGGATTGGTATTGTCTTACACGGATGCCTATCGTCATTTATGGCAGGCAGTTAATGCATTTTATATTCTGGTCACCGGACTTGCGTACGTGGCCATGGTCGTGATCACACCGGCACCCGAATCCTATTTTTACGGTGTGGGAACCATATTTTGTGTTTTTTTTGGATATACATTTATCCACGCAAGATTTATCACTGCATCGATTGCCGGGTTTGGCGTCATCGGCGGATATCAGATGGCCATGATGTGGCTGATGGATGCCACCGATGTGGTTCAGTTGATCTTTGGCGCACACTTTTTGGGGATTAATCTATTGGGCATGCTCATTTGCTATTCCATTGAAACCCAGCAGAGAAAGAGCTTTTATCTGAATCACCTGTTGGAGAAAGAGAAAAAGAAGACCGACGATATTAACCGCAATTTGGAAAAGCGGGTGGAGGAACGCACGGCTGCCCTTCAACGCATCAATCGTGATCTTCATAGAGAGGTGTTGGAAAGGAAGCATGCAGAAGGGCAGGTCCGGGCGAGTCACGAAAAGCTTGAGTCCATTATCGACAGCATTGATACGGATATCCATGTGTCGGATATGGATTCCCACATTATACTACTGGCCAACCGACACATGAAACAAACATACGGCGATAATATTGTCGGAAAGCCCTGCCATCAGGCCATCTTCGATCAAGATACGATCTGCCGCCAGTGTAAGAAGCGTCTGCTGATCGACGAAAACGGCCGTCCCAAAGGCGGCCACTCATGGGAAGAGAAAAATCCGGTCAGCGGTCGCTGGTACATCAACTATGCCCGGGCCATCGCCTGGGAGGATGATCGTATGGTGCAACTGCGGGTCGCCACTGACGTCACCGCGATGAAAGAGATGGAGACGCGGCTTCAGCGGGCCCATAAAATGGAGGCCATCGGCACCCTTGCCGGTGGTGTGGCCCATGACCTGAACAACATCCTTTCGGGCCTGGTGGGTTATCCGGAACTGCTGCTTTTAGACCTTCCCGAGGACAGCCAGGCCCGCGCGCTCGTCGAAACCATCA
>JASFFF010000453.1:0-3623 GCA_050124445.1 Desulfosarcina sp. | reverse complement strand
TTTTGCGCTACCCTGTCGGGTCGGGTGCTTTTTCCTACTGCAGTGTGCGGATTCATGCCGAAGGCAATCTAAAGAAAGAACAATTCTACATGCCTGGGACCATCCTAGTCATCGACGACGACGAAAAACTCAACCGTTTGCTCAAACGGTTTCTAAGCGAGTACGGCTACGAGGTTTATGCCGCGGTCTGCGCCGAAGAAGGCTTTAAGAAAATCCGGACCGTCATTCCCGATTTGATCATTCTTGATGTCATGCTGCCCGGCATGACCGGTTTCGACGTATGCAAGCGGATCCGTCAATTCAGCACGGTGCCGATTATCATGCTCACCGCCCGGGGAGAGGTGATGGACAAGGTGGTGGGACTCGAACTGGGCGCCGACGATTACCTGCCCAAACCGTTTGAGCCGCGTGAATTGGTGGCTCGCATGCAGGCGGTGCTTCGCCGGTCCTTTCAACGCGCAGGGGGCCCGCGTCGATCCTTCGGGCACTTGACCATTGACTTCCACCGCCGACAGGTTTGGTTGGACAACCGGGAAGTGGGCCTGACCACCAGTGAATTTACCGCTCTGGAGCTGTTGGTCCGGCATGCCGGAAAGGTGCTGGACAGAGACGAGATCATGCAAGCACTGCGCGGGATAGACAGCCAATGTTTCAATCGTGTGGTCGATGTTACCATGAGCCGGCTGCGCCAGAAACTGGCGGATGATCCCAAACGTCCCCAGTTCGTCAAAACGGTATGGGGAACCGGATACACCTTTGTGGCCCAGGAGACGGTCGATGAATCGCCGTCCCGTTAGGCGACTGTTCGGCAGCGTGTTCACCCGGCTGCTAGTCACCACACTGGTGGCCGGTCTGGCCATCACGTTCACCGTGATTGCCGGGTTCATTATCATCCGCGTGCACAGCCAGAGCGCGTTCGAACGCAATTTAATGCTCTATGCCGATTATCTGTCCGATGACCTGGGTGACCCACCGGATAAAATCCGGGCCGCTGCGATTGCCCGGCGCAGCGGCATGGTGATTCGTTTCGACCACCCCGATACGTCCTGGCAGACAGGCCCGTTTCCACGATTTTTTAACCTGAAGCGAGCCTGGGTCCGTCGTCAGGCATCCGGTTTGATGCTGGGCAATTCCAAGGGCCACCATTTCATTCGCATGGCCCATGCCGGGGGGCAGCTGACCTTCGTTGCCCCCCGGGATGGCCATCGCGCCGAGCTGGCTGGATGGTTCCTGGTGGGCATGGCCATGGCCATGGCCACGATTCTCGGAGCAGCCTATCTGTTTATCCGCAAAACCCTTTACCCCCTGCGCACCCTCAAGTCCGGCGTGGATGACCTCGGTGCCGGAAAACTCGACCACCGCATTCCCGAAATCGGTTCCAGTGAACTGCGCGATCTGTCTCGAGCGTTCAATGCCATGGCCCAGCGGCTGAATCGGCTGATAAAAAGCAAAGAACAACTGCTGCTGGATGTCAGCCACGAATTGCGGTCCCCAATCACGCGGTTGAAGGTGCAGTTGGAGTTCATCGACGATCGTGATGCCCGTGAATCCCTGCGCTGTGATCTGGCAGAAATGGAGGCCATGGTGACCGCCCTGCTGGAATCGGCCCGTATGAGACATGCGGCGGCTGCGCTGAATCTCAAGGCGGTGAACATCGGCGAATTGATCGGTTTGCTGGGTGCAGACTTCAAGGATCGGCCGCCCGGCATTGTTTTCGGCCCCCTGACCAGCGAGCCGGTGCAGGCAGATCCGGGGAAGCTGAGAGTCGTGCTGCGCAATCTGTTGGACAATGCCCTCAAACATACGCCCGAGGACGGTCAACCGGTTGAGATTTCGATGAACCTGCAGCCGGATTGCCTCGAGATCAGCATCAAAGACCGGGGCGAGGGAATCCCCGACTCGGCACTGCCCCATCTCTTCGAACCCTTTTTCCGGCCAAGCGTCTCTCGTTCCAGGCAGACCGGCGGTTTCGGGCTTGGATTGAGCCTTTGCAAAGCCATTGTGGATGCCCACGGAGGCAGTATCGATTTGATCAGTAAGCTGGGCCAAGGCACGCGGGTGACGGTACGCATACCCCGCCGGTGATCGGTGTCGCTATCACCTGAATAGTTGATACTGCTCTGTTCAAGCAACTCCCAGAAAGCGCAAGATGGTCTGAATGGGGTAAAAAAGGAACCGGTCCAGTACGTTGAAGTACATCAGGGCCAAGACGATCATGAAGCCATACGGCTCGATGCGGCTGTAGGCCATGGCCTGCCTGGGCGGCAAAAGGCCCACCATCACGCGCCCGCCATCCAGCGGGGGGATGGGGATGAGGTTGAAAATCGCCAAAAAGACGTTGAGCTGGATGGCGATGATCAGAAAAAGCAGCAACCCCTGGATGATTATTCCGGCCGCCAGCAGGCCCTTGAAAACAAGGGTCAGACAAGCGGCCAGCAGGAGGTTGATCAGCGGGCCCCCCAGGGCGGACCACATCATGCCGCGCCGGGGGTCTTTGAAGTTGCGCGGATCGATGGGTACCGGCTTGGCCCAACCGAAAACCACGGGTGAACGCATCAGAATCAGCATGGCCGGCAGTAAAACCGTGCCAAAGGGATCGATGTGGTCTTTGGGATTCAGGGTCAAACGCCCTTGTGCTTCAGCCGTGCGGTCCCCCAGCCGTTTGGCGACCCAGCCATGGGCGAATTCGTGAAAGGTCAGGGCCATGAACAGGGCCAGCACCTGCAGCAATATCAATCCGATATTCATCGTCAATAGGTCTTTCCACCGTTGTTGACCATGGGGACAAAGCGAACATCCACGATCTTTTGTTGTTTGATGGCGCCTTTATCCTTGGTCAGCAAGAGCAGCCGCTGATAGAATCGTTGGCCCACGGGGATCGCCATGCGCCCCCCTTCAGCCAGTTGATCCTTGAGGGGTTCGGGAACACGCGTCGGGGCGCAGGTGACGATGATGGCATCGAAGGGGGCATGTGCGGGCCATCCCTGATACCCGTCCCCAATTTTCAGCTGGATGTTGTCGTACCCCAACGGCTGCAGCGTCTTCTCGGCCTGACGCCCCAGCTGGGGAACGATTTCAATGCTATAGACCGAGGCGCCCATCTCTGCCAGGACCGCCGCCTGATAACCGGACCCGGTACCGATTTCCAGTACCCGGTGGCCGGGTCTGACCGACAGCAATTGAGACATCAGGGCGACGATGTAAGGCTGTGAAATGGTCTGGTCGTAGCCGATGGGCAGCGGGCTGTCCCGATAAGCCAGATCACGCATATCCGGCGGCACGAAAAGGTGGCGGGGTACACGCGCCATGGCAGCCAACACCCGCGTGTCCACGATATCCCGCGCGCGCAGCTGGCGGTCCACCATCTGCTGCCGTCGCTGTTCAAATTCGTTGGCCCATGCACCTGTCAAACCGATGGCCTGCACGGCGATCATCAGGGCAACTGCCCGGTACACCTGTATTCTGGGTCTATACTTACAAAGCTTCATTTTAGTTCACTGGATCAATAAAATAGTTCTGCATGCGCGCGATATGCCGGGCCGGATTGGGAGACATGGCCCGCCGCTCCGGGTGGTGATGGAAGGCCTGATCGAGTGTTTCCCAAGATTCCGGGCCGCCGTAGT
>JASFFF010000452.1:0-3624 GCA_050124445.1 Desulfosarcina sp. | reverse complement strand
CGCGATTACATCGCCGGTATGACCGACCGCTATTTTTTGACCCAGTTTCCAGAACATTTGCGGCCGATGGCCAATCATTGATAAACCGGCGAAAAGGCTCATTTCAGATGGTTTTGTAACAAGCGCCGAGATCAAGGCTTGCGAGTCCCGAGGAAGGAGGCGTACTTACGGGGTACGCCGCAGTGGCGAGGGATGAAGCGTAACCCAGATATCAACCTTTTTACGGAACCATCAATCATTGACCCGTGGAGAGCGTTGCCATGATCCAGCGATTCCGGCACCAACCATCTGTGCTCAGCGGTTGCGGAGAACGGATGTACCGGCAGCAGGTGGTAACGCCCAACACGGTCTCTTTTCGTGTCGTCTGTCAGGAGACGGATCTTTGGGTTCGGGCCGATCGCCTGCTTGACGCTGAAACCAAGGAACTGGTGCTGGGCTGTCGGGCGCATATCGAAGGCTATATCCAACGCCATCCCCGTTTCGCCACCGCATTGGCACCATGGCATGAGCATGATTTGGCACCTGAAATTGTTAGAAAAATGATTGTTGCCGGCAAGCATGCCGGGGTCGGACCCATGGCAGCGGTGGCTGGGGCGCTGGCCGGGAGCGTGGGTCGGCAATTATTGATCCACAGCCGTCAGGTGGTGGTGGAGAATGGCGGAGACATTTTCCTAAAGACCGATGGGCCGGTGGTTGTCGGACTGTATGCCGGTCACTCTCCCTTGAGCATGAAAATGGGCATCCGACTGGCCGACACCGGGGCCGGTTTCGGGCTTTGTACCTCTTCGGGTACGGTGGGTCATTCATTGTCCAATGGATCGGCTGATGCGGTGTGTGTCCTGGCCCGCTCCTGTGCGCTGGCCGATGCCGCAGCAACGGCCATCGGCAACCGGGTTCGGACGCCACAAGAGATCACATCGGCCATTCAATTCGGCCAGCGCATTGACGGTGTGACGGGAATCGTGATTGTCGTCGAAGGCGAAATGGGGGCCTGGGGTCAGGTTGAATTGGTTCCTCTGAAAGGAAAAAAGGGTTGAGTTTTAAGGTGGAAGAGGATAAAGATGCTGGATAATCAAAGGGTTTCACGGACGCTGGATGGGTTCCCGAGGCAAGGTCCTGTTGACCCCATTGATCGTTACGTACACATTGGCTGTCCAATCTGCAACAGAAACCAGGTGAGGGAGAAAACACGCAATGAAAAAGGTGAAAATCGCCTTATGGATCATCATCTTCGCTTTCATCGGGCTGATCATTTTTCAGAACCGGGGTTTTTTTATGTCCGAGAGCCGCATGATGCTTGATTTGGGATTCTTCTATTACGAAAGCCCCTTTTTGGCCAATGCGATTTTTTTTGTAGCTTTTTTCCTGGCAGGCATGCTGATATCTTATTTTTCCAGTCTGTTCAAACATTACAAGGACGCCAAAACGATAAAAACCCTCAAGGCCAAAGAAACCAGCTTGGTAGAAACTGTTTCATCACTAGAAAAGCAGCTAAGCGTCGCAAAGGCCACTGCCGAACCGATCGAGGTTGTTCAGGAAACCCCCGGCAATCAAGAAACGGTGGAGATGGCTGCCGAGGTGAAATGAACCGCGTCAGGCCCTCCGCCACGGCATCCATGCACCATGTACCCGTCAACCGCCTTACCCTTCGTGAGGCGCCCCTTTTATCTCCGGTTTTTATTGGTGTAACCGACCAATATTGCTCTCTAATTAATGGCCACCACTAAAGCGACACCCATGATGCAACAATACCTCTCCATCAAGGAGCGGTATCCGGACGTACTCCTGTTTTATCGCATGGGTGACTTTTACGAGATGTTCTTCGAAGACGCACAGGTGGCCTCACGTGAACTTGAAATTACCCTCACTTCGCGCAATAAGAACGACGAATCCCCGGTGCCCATGTGCGGCGTACCCCATCATGCTGCGAAGAGCTATGTTTCGCGATTGATCGAAAAAGGGTACAAGGTTGCCATTTGCGATCAAGTGGAAGATCCCAAGGCGGCTAAGGGGCTGGTCAAGCGCGAGGTGGTGCGGGTTGTCACGCCGGGCATGATCATCGAGGACGACCTGCTGGATGAAAAATGCAACAATTTCATTCTGGGCCTATCGCGGCGCAAGCAAACCTTTGGAATGGCCTACTTGGACATCTCCACCGGCATGTTCAGGCTGACCGAGTCGGCCGATAAAGGTGCTGTCGTGGATGAAATGCTGCGTGTGGCCCCGCGTGAAATTCTACTGCCCGAAGCGCTGAAAAGCGACAGCTCGATGGTTTCCCTTTTCGAACGTGAAATCGGCAATGCGGTGACCGTCATGGAAGACCGGTGGTTTGAATTTTCCGCGGGGCGTCGACGACTCATGCAGCAGTTCGACACCTTATCGCTGGAAGGGTTTGGATGTGAACCCATGAAAGCCGGGGTTGCTGCCGCCGGGGCGGTGATCCACTATGTCGGCGAAACCCAACGCCAGAAGATCGAACACCTCAATGCGATTCAGACCTATTCTTTGGGGCGCTTCCTGGTGGTGGATGACGTAAGCTGCCGCAACCTGGAATTGTCGGGCAATTTACGTACGGGAAGCCGCCAGGGAACCTTGTTGGGCATTCTTGACCAGACCATCACCGCCATGGGCGGGCGGCTAATGGCCCACTGGCTGCGTTATCCACTTTTAGAATCAGAACGAATCCGGAATCGGCAGGCTGCCGTATCCAACGCCATTGCTGAGTTGCAGACACGCAAGGCGCTGCGGGAAAGCCTCAAGCCGGTAAGGGATCTGGAGCGGCTGGGCAGCAAAATCGTTATGGGGCACGGAAACGCGCGAGACCTCAACGCATTGAAACGGTCTATCCAGGCGTTGGGCGACATTTTCGATCTGTTGGCCCATTTTTCTTCGTCGGCGTTTGTATACGATCGGGACACCCGCGACCTTAACGAATTGGCGGATTTGATCCATCGAGCCATTCGCGAAGATGCTCCACCCGTCATTACCGACGGCGGTATGATCCGGGAGGGATATCATGACGAACTGGATGCGCTGATCCGCATCAGCCAGGATGGCAAGGGATGGCTGGCGGATTTGGAGACCCAGGAGCGCACAGCTACCGGGATCAATTCGCTCAAGGTGCGCTTCAACAAGGTGTTCGGCTATTTTATCGAAATTCCGCGAACCCACAGCGAATCGGTTCCTGATCGCTACGTGCGAAAACAGACCCTGGTCAATGCGGAACGATACATCACCGATGATTTAAAACATTTCGAAACGCGGGTGCTCAGCGCCGAGGAGCAGCGCGCCAGCCTCGAACAGGAGATTTTCATCTCTCTGCGGAATAAGATCAACGATCACCATGCCGATATCCAGTCGATTGCCGGCTTCATCGCCCGGGTGGACTGCCTGATCACTTTTGCCGAGGTGGCACAAAACAACGATTATTGTTGTCCAGAAATTAATACCGACGGCAGCCTGCTAATCCACGACGGTCGTCATCCGGTGGTGGAAAAGATGATCACCGGCGAACGCTTCGTTCCCAACACGATTGTCCTGGACAACGAGGAAAGCCAGGTGCTGATCATCACCGGCCCCAACATGGCCGGAAAATCAACCATATTGCGACAGGTGGCGCTTACA
>JASFFF010000451.1:0-3624 GCA_050124445.1 Desulfosarcina sp. | reverse complement strand
AACGGGAGTCAGCATGGAAAATTCATTGAATTACAAATGGGTAGCCGCCCTCTTCTTCGGCGTCGTGGGTGTCATGTTCACTGCATCAGTCGTTTATCTGGCCGCTGGCAATGTGGCCCCGGACACCTATTGGGGCAAGAAGATGACCCTGCCGCCATCTGGCAGCAAGGGCCCTGAACTGTCCGTAAACAAGCACGTTCTCGAGTTAAACAATGGCGTGGCCATCGGCAAGCGCATCTTTTACTACCAGGGACGCCAGGGTGATACACTCCACTTCAACGTGATCATCCCCGAACTCGACCGGCAATACCCCTATCCGTTCAAGGTCGATCTGTCCCAATCCAAAAACGGGTTTGAATTGGCCGGGATCTGGTTTCAGTTAATCGCTGCCCGCTCCAACTTTGTCAGTCTCAAAGCAAAGCTGTAGACGACTTACCCGAAGACGCGCCGGCTGAATCGTATAAATTACGTGGCAGCGACGCTCTTTTGATTGAAGTCTGAGCAACGTCTAGCGTTGGCCCCTCACCCAATCCTGTATCGCCGGGATCCGTTTGACCCGGTGTCCTTCACCAAGCCCTTCAGTTGTTCATGTGCGCTCAAGATCAGTCGCTCGGTGGTCTCCCAGTCGATACAGGCATCGGTGATAGAGACGCCGTACTGCATGTCATCCAGATTGCAACTGATTTTCTGATTACCCGCCTTGAGATTGCTCTCCAACATCATGCCGATGATGTTGGTATTGCCGTCCAGGCGTTGATTGATGACGTCCTGCCACACCGAAGCCTGGAGATTGTGGTCTTTGCTTGAATTATCATGGGAGCAATCCACCATGATCGCATTGGATACGCCTTTGGTTTTCAGCATGGTAGCGGCCTCCCGTATGCTGACCGTATCGTAGTTGGGACGTGAACCGCCGCGCAGCACCATATGGGTATGGGGATTACCGGTGGTGGCGACACTGCAGGTCTGTCCATCTGGATCGATGCCCAGAAATCGCTGGGGTGAACCGGCGGCAATCATGGCATTGACCGCTGTGGACAGGCTGCCGTCGGTGCAGTTTTTGAAACCCACGGGCATGGAAAGACCGCTGGCCATTTCCCGGTGGGTCTGGGATTCGGTGGTACGGGCACCGATTGCGGCCCAGCAGACCAGACCGGCGATATACTGAGGTACGATGGGATCAAGCAGTTCCGTGGCGGTGGGCAGCCCAATATCGGTAATGTCGAGCAACAGTTTGCGAGCCCGCCGCAACCCGGCGCTGATATCGTAGCTGCCATCCAAGCGAGGATCGTTGATCAACCCTTTCCAGCCGACGTTGGTGCGCGGCTTTTCGAAATAGACCCGCATGACCAGCAGCATGGTCTCGTCCACCGCTTCACTGAGGGCCTTGAAGCGCCGGGCGTAATCCATGGCCGCCGTTTCGTCATGAATGGAGCAAGGGCCGGCAATCACCAACAGTCGAGGGCTCTTGCCTTCAAGAATGTCGGCGATCTTCTGGCGACCTTCCACCACTGTGCGAAAGGACGCCTCGCTCAGGGGCAACTCGTCTTTCAGTTGCGAAGGAGAAATGAGTGGATCGAATTTCTCCACGCGAATGTCGTAGGTTTTTTGCATGCGGATGCTCCTTTCTGGTTAGGATGGGAGGCCATTCAAAATCGAGTAGAGGGGGGCCTCACGGCCTCCCCCTCTCACACCACCGGGCATACGTGCTACGTACCCGGCGGTTTCTTTTAGCGGTTCAACAACAAATACCTGCTGGTCAGGTTAATCAGTCCAACCTCTTCGAACCATTGGATTGGCATGGCTTCGTTGGCCTGCGGAGAACCTGCTATTCGCCACCACCCTTTTCCGGATAGTGCTAACAGCCAGGATCGCCATTCCGGCACGCCTCGATCCATCAGAAAGTCTACGATCGGCTTTACCCGTTTACGCTGCTTCAAGCGATAGCACCGAACCTTGCGCCGTAACCATTGGTCCAGATGCCTTAAGTGCTTCCGGCATCGCGCGTAGCGAAAGTATGTTATCCAGCCACTCAGGTATTCGTTCAGCTCCTGAATGACCGTCATCATACTTACACCCCGACTCCGTCGGGTGATCTGTCGGATCCGATCTTTTACTCGCTTTAGGCTAGCCGGAGCAATGCCCAGCCAACCGCCGGGCAACAGCCTATAGCCCAGAAACTTCCGTTCCTGGACGGACGCAACCGTGCTCTTAGCCTGATTCACACGTAAACATAGCTTCTTTTCCAGAAAGCGGGTAATCGACTGCATGACCCGCTCTCCAGCACGCTTTGTCCGGACGTAGATATTGCAATCATCGGCATACCGGCAGAACCGGTGGCCGCGCCGTTCCAATTCCTTGTCCAAATCGTCAAGCAGCAGGTTCGCCAACAGCGGGGATAAGGGGCCGCCTTGCGGGGTTCCTTCCACACGGCGTATCTTTACCCCCTCCTGCAGCATGCCCGCCTCCAGGAACCGACGAATAATCCGCAGAAGCCGTTTGTCTCCGATCCAGCGGGATAGACGACCCATCAACACATCGTGGTTGACCCGGTCGAAAAACTTCTCCAGGTCCAGGTCCACCACGACCTCATGGCCAGAGGCCACGTAATCCTGAGCTTGTTTTAGGGCTGTATGGGCGCTGCGCCTTGGACGGAAACCATGGCTGGCAGGTGAAAACGTCGTGTCCAGGATTGGCTCCAGTACCTGTAAACTTGCCTGCTGGACAAGCCGATCCACCACCGTGGGTATACCCAATTGTCGCATACCGCCGGCTGGCTTGGGGATTTGCACGCCCCTGATCGGACGGGGCTTGTAGGTGCCGGTGACCAACTGCTCGACCAGCTGCCCTTTGTGGGTGCTCAGCCACGGGCTCAGTTCGTCGACGGTCATCCCGTCGGTCCCTGCTGATCCCTTGTTGGCCTTAACACGCCGATAGGCAGCGTTCAGGTTGGATGGAAGAACAATCCGTTCCATCAAGTTTTGCGTCAAGGCTCGTTGCTGGGCCACCGCCGTGAGCGCTTGCTGCTCCCCGTTCGTCTCAGATCCGCTTCCGGCTTCTCCAAAATCGACGGGGCGTATAACCGATCCTACCTGCTCAAACAGGTTCAGTTGTTCCGTTATACCTTGCTGCCGCTCCACGTTCATCGAGATGTCTCAGACTGCTCCTTGGCTAAAAGATTCGGCCCTTCGACCGGTAGGGTCTACTATGGCCTCTGCTGACTTCTCCAACTGCTTCCCTTGACCTTACAGCCTCGGTAGTCTGCTCGCCAGACACAATTGGAGATCTCCCAGGGTAAGACGTAATCCTTTCCCCCGGTTCCCGCCGGATTTACCTATGTCACATCCGAGTGGTTATCGGGCGTCTCTGTCCATAGCCAGATTACCCTGTGATCATCGGCCTTATATCCGGTTTCTGTTCGTCAGGTCCGGGCTTTGCCTCCGGCTTCCTCCAGACCCTGCCTCGCGGCAACGCCCTTGCCTTCAGCTAACAGTTCCGACCACTACGGCCTGTTCGGGACTTGCACCCTATAGAATTACGCCATGCCTGGCACACTAGAAAAAAAAACCCGGGGCCCAAGCCCCGGGTTTTTGTTGTTGACTATACGACTAATGCAACCGCAAA
>JASFFF010000450.1:0-3651 GCA_050124445.1 Desulfosarcina sp. | reverse complement strand
CCCCGACGGTGCCTGCCACGACATTCCCATCGTCGCCGTCACCGGCACCAATGGCAAAACCACCACGGTGCGCATGATTGCCAATATGCTCAAGAACGTTGGATATCACGTGGGCATGACTACCACAGACGGCATCTATCTGCGGGATCGACTCATTGCCAGCGGTGATATGAGCGGTCCCTATTCGGCCAAAGTCGTTTTGAGGGACCCCTTGGTGGATTGCGCGGTTTTGGAAACGGCCAGAGGGGGCATCCTGCGCGAAGGACTGGGCTACAATATGGCCGATGTGGGCGTGGTGCTCAATGTGCAGCCGGACCATCTGGGCCTCAAGGGCATTCACACCATCGAGGATTTGGCCAAAGTCAAATCGGTGGTGGCGGAAATGGTCCGTAAAGGCGGGGTCACCGTGTTGAACGCCGACGACGAGCAGTGCGTGAACATGGCACCCTATTGCCGAGAGGAAATCATCTATTTTTCGTTGCGCCCCTCCAATCCGGTGATCCAGACTCACCTGGACAATGACCATCGGGCGGTGGTTTACGACCGCGGTTATATCAGTATCATCAGCGCTGATTCGGCTGTTCCGGTGGCCCGGGCCGTGGAAATGCCCATTACCCTCGATGGCCGGGCGTTGTTCAACATCCAAAACGCCTTAGCCGCAGCTGCTGTGGGTGTCGCCATGGGGCTGAAGACCGAGTCCATCCGACATGGATTAATCTCTTTTTTCCCGTCTCCTGCCCAAACCCCGGGTCGGACCAATTTTTTTACAATCAACGACTTTGAAGTGATGCTGGACTATGCCCACAATCCGCCGGCCTACCAGAACATCATCGACCTGATTTCACGCCTGGGGCATCGACGCTGCCTGTTTGTATTCGACCTGGTTGGCGATCGGCGTGATGAAGATTTGCGCCAGATCTGCAGCCTGGTGGCCTCCGTGTGTGAGCACGCCATCGTCTACGAGGACAAACAGCTGCGGGGAAGGGCGCCCGGGGAGCTACTGGATCTTGTTGAAAAAGCATTCGCCGATATGGGATTTGGCGCCGATGCCATCGAAAGAATCGCCGACGAGAGCGAGGCCATCGAACGCGCCTTGTCCATGGCCCGCACGGATGATCTGGTGTGCATCATGTCCGGCCGGGTCGAGCAGGTGATCGATCACCTGCATGCTTTTGAAGCGCAGTCGGGACAACCGTTGTCCAAGGATTGAGCCAGCTGGGTGACAAACGTGTTTGAGGTTTGACTTCAAGCGGTTTCTGCTTTAAGGGTTACCCCTTTGATAATGACTGAAGTCCGGGTGTGGATGTGCCGATACGGGTGGATAGCGGCAGTTGCAAAATAGCTGGACGTTTTATAGATAAAAGGGTTCCAAGGTTCATGAGCAAAGGGTTGCTTTTTCTGATCGGCGGCGCCGAAGATCGACAGGGGGATAAATGGGTCCTTCGGCATTTGGTACAACGGACACGGGCCAGCAACATCGTCATCGTACCAACAGCTTCAGCCTATCCGCGGGACATTAGCTGCGATTTCACCGATGCCTTCGGTGATTTGGGCATCGACCACATTGCCTGCCTGGACATTCGTTCTCCCCATGAAGCCGACCGCGAGGCGCACCTTCGGGAACTGGAAACGGCCGATGTGGTCTTTTTCAGCGGAGGAGACCAGGTCAAGCTGGTCAACACCTTGATGCATACCCGTTTCATCGACCGGGTCAGACAGCGATTCGAAGCCGGCGAACTGCATGTCGCCGGCACCAGCGCAGGCGCCACCGCTGCCGGAAACCCGATGATCTTCCATGGGAATCGCTCCGGCTTGAAGAAGGGGACGGTCAAGCATGCCGATGGATTCGGTTTCATCGATGGCGTGGTCGTCGACACCCATTTTACCAAACGCAGACGGCTTTTCAGGCTCTCCCAGCTGTTGCTGAGCGGCCGTTGTCAAAAAGGGATCGGCCTGGATGAAGACACGGGTATCTTGATCGGCCCGGATCATCAATTCGAAGTCATCGGCGCAGGCATGGTGACCGTACTCAACAGCACGAGCGTCAGCGGATCCAACTTTCGCAAGGCTGAAAACGGAGATATGCTAAGGTTCAACAACATGCGCTTGGGCATGCTACCGCCCGGAAGTCGGTTTAGCATCCACAAATGGAGTGTGATCAAGTCTACCGAAGGTCGACAACCATGGCTAACGCCTGTTGTTCGATGGGCCTCTAAATGACCGTTGAAGGCAATTGTCCAGCATCGTTTGCTCTGCGCTTGCACCCCGCACCCGCCTAAGCAGTCTGAATTATCCGCCAATCTAAACCGACTATCCCTATCCACCCCGCACATCACCTTCTACGTGCCGATCCGGCTTCGGCGCCCGGGTAGCCTGGTGAGACCGCTTCTATGCATGACTCTTACCGACTGTAGCAGTCACTTTGCCTCACCATCGCATATCAGAAAAAAGTCCTGAAAAAATAACTAAAAAGGTAAACTTCGTGCCCGCACTGCCGATAAGTAGACCATCATGATCAGGCGCAAACCATCGTTGATTTCAATCGCCACCGACGAGAGCATCAGTTTTTTGATGCTTACCAAAGACGGTTGCAGCCAGAAACTGGCCAGTATGCCTCTGGAGGCGTTTTTAGAAGGGGATGCGGCAGCAGATGAGCTGCCACAGGCAGTGATGCAATCGACCAACCAAATTCTCGTGGTTCCGGACTATTGGGTGGGAAATGATTTCCAGGCGTTTAGGGCCCGAAAACAATCCGTAATCACAGCGTTTATCGAGCGGAAATTGAAGCAGGATCATCCGTCACTGGCCGAGATCGGCAATTTTTACAACTATGCCATCGTTAAGGATCACGCAAACAACCCACAGCTTTACACCTTCTATCTTCAAGAAATGTTGGCCTATCAGGTCTACCAACGCTTAAAGCACCTCGGTCTCGGCCCGGTGCGCATCACTACACCGGCCATGATCTGGCAAAAGAAGCTCGAAGGCTTGACCGACGGCTTTGCCGACCAGGGTGTCGGCCTGGTCCATTTGGTTGACGGTGATTGTTTCCTGTACTTTTTTTTCATGGGTAAGTTTTTATTTTCACGACATATTCAACTTCCTGCCACCGATGGTGATGCATCGGACACGTACAACCAGCTCAACTACGAAATTAACCAGTCCTTTTACCTATATTCGCAGAAAACAAAAGGTTCGGTAAAGGCCCTGTACATGCTGGCGGCGGATCCGACAGCTGCCGGTCAACTAACCGATCTGCTGGGGCGCGAGGTCCTCCACTTACCCGACCCCATGCCGGATACCGAAGCCCAGAACGAAATGGCGTCTTTTCCGTTCTGCAGCGGCTTTTGCAGCCTGGATCTGGAGGCGCCAGGTGAGCAGTATATTTTCTACAAACCGTTGAAATTTGAATTGGCCTGGCGGCCGGTGCAATGGGCCGGAATCGCCGTCGGGTTGGTTCTGGTGGCACTGTTGGTTGTGGAATCGGGCTACCTGCATTACCGGACGGGCGCCGTTGAGCGGCAGGTTCATCAACTGAAGATGGCCGGGGGGGAACCACCGGATATGGTACTTGAATCGGTTTCCCTTTCCCTGGATGAAATTACCCGTCATTTGGCTCGACCTTCCGGCAGCGGGACCATCATGCGCACC
>JASFFF010000449.1:0-3657 GCA_050124445.1 Desulfosarcina sp. | reverse complement strand
GGTCGAAATACGGCCTATGGTTTGGGCATCGGCAGTCTAAAAAGGTAACTCCCAGCGCATACCAATTACGCTTTCATTTAAGGAAAGGAAGACACATGGATATTTTAAAAAGAGAACTGGCCCCCATTCCGGCCGAGGCATGGACCGAAATCGACGCCCAGGCGTCGCGCAGCCTGACGGCCCTGCTCTCCGCTCGAAAAGTGGTTGATGTCACCGAACCGATGGGTACCAATTTTCCCGGCGTACCTGAAGGGCGTTTGGAATATCCTAAGCAGCAGCCGAAAGGTGGATTGAACTACGGCATTCATAAAGTCCACCATCTCGTGGAGACCCGCATACCCTTCGATCTGGACATCAAGGAGATGGACAATGTGGTGCGCGGTGCCAAGGATGTCGATTTAAGCAACCTGGAGGAAGCCGCCCGCAAGATTGCCCTGTTCGAGGAAAGCGTCGTCTATCATGGATTGCCGCAGGCCAATATCAAAGGGTTGAAGACGTGCACCGGCGGCGAATGCCTGACCATCGGCAATACTCCCGAAAAGCTGCTGGAGACCATTGCCGAGGGAATTACCGGCATGACCGCCCGTTCGGTTGAGGGCCCCTATGCTTTTGTCGTTGGACCCAAGCTCTGGAGCCTCATGTCGGCCCACTTCCAGGGCTATCCGGTCAAGATGCAAGCCGAAAATATCCTTGGCGGACAAGTGGTGCTGAGTCCGTACCTAAGTGGCGATTTCCAAGACGAGGCCTACCTGGTTTCGACTCGCGGTGAAGATTTGGAACTGGTACTGGGACAGGATCTGGCCATCGGATACGAGAAAAGCACGTCGGATGCAGTAACTCTGTACATCATGGAGTCGTTTACCTTTCGCATTCTCGAACCGGCGGCGGTATTGCACTACAGCGCCGCCAAATAAACCATCGGCGCTATCGGATCCCCGGTGGCGTGCACGCATTGACGGGCAATCCACTCCGACCGGTATCATGGCATCGGCCGGCGCTTAAATCGAAAGGATTCTGCCGGCCATTGCCGCACCGCTTAAAAAAGCACCCTCGATACGAGAGCCATAACACCAGTCTCCACAAACCCCGACCAGCGACGGGCGATCCCATAAACAACCCGCTGTAAGCGGCTGTTGTGCCCGGGCATAGCGCCAGCGATGCGCCGAAGCAAAAATGGGGTCGGGCAAGGTGATGCCGGCGGCATCCGCGAAGGATGCGCTCAGGCTTGAAACAATCGTTCCGGCGGACAGGGCCAAATGGTCCTGGGACCAGTCGGCAGTGGCCTGAAGTACCCAACACGACTGTGAATCACGCCCCGGTTTGCTTGAGTTGCAGGCCGCCCAGGCAATGGCCGAATCATGAACGAAAGCGCCATCGAAGGCCAGCTCCAGGGGCGCGGCAAAGGTCAGCATCACCGCCCAGCAAGGGGTCATGTGCACCGTTTGCAGCTGTTCCGCCAAGCGAGGCAACTGGTCCAGCAGACGCCTGGACTGCTCCGGCGGCGTGCTGACAACCAGTGCATCGAAATCACCCAGCTCATGGTTGTCCGCATCGCTGAGAATTGTGCTTCGCCCCACTTTTTTAATGTGCTGGATCGACACGTTTAGCCGGATGTCCAGGTCCCGGGCCAGGTGGCCGGCCAACGCGCTCATTCCGGGCACGCCGACAAAGCGCTCGTGGTGGTTTTTTTCGGTCATGAATGTGCCTTGGCGCAACACACCGATGCGGCTTTGCCAACGCTGGACCACGCCGGTTTCACGCCAACTGGCGACCCATTGTCTGAATCGTGCATCCCGGGCGGTAAAATACTGGGCGCCGTGATCGAATGCGTGGGATGACTGGCGGCGGGTGGCCAGACGCCCCCCGACACCGCGGGCCTTTTCAAACACCCGCACCGAATGACCATGATCGGCCAATGTGCGGGCGGCCATCAATCCGGAAAGGCCCGCGCCGATGACTGCCACCCGCAATTTAGATTTGACTGCCGGCCGCGCCACACGGGTTCCATAGCGGGAAAGATTCAGGCGTGCGGCGTGGGAACGGGTCGAACGCGGCCTGAGGGTTCCGATGACCGGCTTGGGCGGCTTGAAAGGACGGTCGAACAGCCCCAGGCACCACAGAATGCCCGCGTACGAGTTGGGATCGCTTCCGTCCAGCGCGAAACGATGATTCAGGTCGATCAACATCTGCAGTGCGGCTTCAGGGGAGCGGGTCCATTGCAAGATCGCCTTGCCCCAGGTCATGCGCAGGTTGTTGTGCAGCTCGCCGTGTATCAACAGCGATTGCTGCGCGGCATCCCATAATGGGTCGCCGGTTTGCGCTCGGGCCAGGACCTCCCAGGTGAATATGGCGGGGCGTGGATCCTGGCGATGGGCATCAAGGGTCTCCGAGGCCCAACCAGGCAAGGCATCAACGGTATCGGGGCGGTCGTTGAAAAAGCAGAAATTGTGGGCCAACTCACGCCAGATGAGCAGTTCATCCAGGTATTTCTCAGCCCCACTGCCGCCGACCATGGCCGCCTCCCTGACGATGCGAAAGGGCGAGACGTGCCCGTGATGCAGATAGGCCGACATGCGGCTGACCCCCTTTGGAAAGCCGGTGGCCGCATCGTTGCGGGTTTGGTCGTAGTCAGAAAGCCCGTGCCGCTTAAATTGGTTCCAGCGATCATATCCGGCCTCGGACCCGCCCGGTGTATGGCCAACGGGCCCGACGCTATGATCGATGCGGCTTTGTGCGCAGCACGCGGCAAGGTCGGCCTCGGCCACATCAATAGGATCGAAGCCGAGCCGGCCGTGAAAGGGCCTGACGGTCGAGCTCAAGGCCGCATACGGCCGCAACATGCGCTTTTTGTAGGCATCCCAGGTGGCTTGGCGAAACTGGAAGGCCCGGGCAAACGGCTGTCGAACCTGCTGCATCGGCAGGATGCAGGCCGTGTCAAGTGCCCAGAATGAAGTCGGGGCGAAATCGGCAAGCCGTTGGCTCCATTTTTTCAAGGGTGGGGCGGGAAAATCCTCGGTCAGGGTGAGCGCCGCCCGGGAAACCAACCCACGCAGCGGTGTGGGATCGTCCGGTGCCACGGTTAGATGGAAGGCATAGGAAATGCCACGCTCGTAGAGCCCCTGCGCGACTGCTCGGGCACCCTGGAGAATGAAGGTGTGCTGCCGATCACTGTTGTAGGGGTGTCGGCCGCCCAGCCCCTGGTAGACCAATACGGGCAACTGCAATTGATCGGCCACCCAAATGGCACCGTCCAGGGCCGGGTTTTCATGATCCCTGACCGCGTGGTGCATCCAGTAGAGGATAAATTCGCCGTCTTTGTCCACGGGCCGGCTGTTCAAGACCCGCGTCCGCTCGAAAAGATGCTCGGGCAACGTATCCAATAAGCGTTGCACAATCTTATCCGACATGTCTTCCTTTCAAATCTCTGAGCATCACTGTAATTCCCTTAGCTTTTCAATGAATTGTTGATTGTCCGGGACCCCGCTTTTTACCATCCGGATAACACCCGTTTTATCGATCAGGTAGGTAACCCGTCCTCTGCCGTATGCTTTTTTAATGGCTTTGCCAGTGTCGGAAATCAGGGGATATTCAATGCCGTTCTCTTGGGCGAACCTGATATTGGTATCCAGGCTGTCGGTACTGACGCCGATCACCTGC
>JASFFF010000448.1:0-3694 GCA_050124445.1 Desulfosarcina sp. | reverse complement strand
TTGGGGAAGGATTTCCGGGTAGGATAGCCGATAAGGCAGCAATGGCAAACATCCGTGCCGCATGGCTTCA
This sequence comes from Desulfosarcina sp., assembly GCA_050124445.1. GTDB lineage: Bacteria > Desulfobacterota > Desulfobacteria > Desulfobacterales > Desulfosarcinaceae > Desulfosarcina. Next base: position 3,624 of record JASFFF010000448.1, on the reverse strand, counting down.
ACCATGGCGATACCAAAGTTCTCCTGGATGGCCGTGCTCACGGCGACAAATCCCTGTCTGAGCCATGTGTTGTAATCGCTTTTAGAAGCCACATAACCGTATTGCACCAGCTTTGGGGCGAAACGGGATTTGGCTTTCAAAAAGACGCGCGGTTTCACCTGACAGGTCTCGCCAAGGATGGCCAGGCGAAAATCAACCCCCATTTGATCCACTCGGTCAAGGGCGGCAAAGAAGGTTTCCGGCTGTTTGTCAAACTCCCAGCGGTGATTCCATACGACCAGCGGCGGCCCTTCTGGCAAGGGCATAAGGTGATGGTCAACTGCATCGAAGCGGCATCCCGGATAAAGAACGCTGGCTTTGCGGCGAATGGCGTCGATGGCCCACCGTGGCTTGAACTCAGGCATCCGGCCGATGAATTCGGGCAACTCGCTAAAGAACCGATCGAAATGGAAATGGGAGTTGAACAGGATCCGGTCAGCGCAAAGGGCCGAGGTGATGTCGGTGAAACCAAACTGCATATCCATGCGCTCTCCTGGTGCCAGTGGGTAGGTCAATTGGTTCTCATGCAGGTAGAGCAACACGGGTGGACAGCGGACACCGCAAAGCGCGCTGAAATCGGCCACGCTCATCAGGCCGGTGGTGATGATACCGTCGTAGATCGTCAGGTCGGATACGGTGTTGAGGAAATAGAGCGCCGCACCGCGCATGCGCCATTTCCAAAAGCGGGCGGGCAGGGTAACCAAATCGATGTCATAGCGGGAATGGGCGGTCAGCCCCTCGGCGAAATCCCGATGGGAGCCGCCGCAAAAAGGTTCCAAAAAAAGAAAGCGCACGGGTGTTGTTTTCCTAACCCATTTCTATCGCATTCAACAGGCCCTGAAGTTCCGCAAATGATATTTCTTCCACACGCGCACGACCCAGTTCATCTAAAAAGACAAAATGGATGCGCGCGCCACGACGCTTCTTGTCCTTGCGCACCGCCTTGAGCATGACTTGCGCTTCTACCGGCGGTTGAACCGGCAACCCGTAGCTGGCGATAATCCGTTCGAGACGCGCGGCATCTCTCGGTTGGAGATGGCCTTTTTGGACCGAGATTTTGGCAGCCAGCACCATGCCGATGCCCACGGCTTCGCCGTGAGGGATGCCGGTCAACTTTTCGATGGCGTGCCCGAATGTATGACCGAAATTAAGCTTGCGCCGCTCACCTCGTTCACGCTCGTCCCGGGTAACTACGCCGGCTTTGATTTCCACCGAACGATACACCAGGAAGGCGACGATCGCCTGATCCAAATCCAGGGCGGCATCCCGATGGGTTTCAAGAAAATCAAGCATGCGGGCATCGGCAATGGCACCGTGCTTGATGATCTCTGCATAGCCACACAAGACCTCCCGCACCGGCAGGGTCTTCAGCATGGCCAGATCACAGATCACAAATTCGGGTTGATTGAACACGCCAACCATATTTTTAAAGCCCCCGAAATTGACCCCGTTTTTACCGCCCACGCTAGCATCCACCTGGGATAGCAACGTCGTGGAGACGAAACCAAAGGGAATGCCACGCATGTACGTCGAGGCAACGAATCCGGCCACATCGCAGACGATACCGCCGCCGACGGCCAGGATGAACGCGGACCGGTCGGTTTCCAGTTCGATCAACCGCCCGTAAAGATCTATTACCGTCTCGAGGGTTTTGATCTTCTCACCCAAACCCATAGCAATGACCGGGCAATCCGGGAACCGATCCTGGTACAGCCCTTGAACCGTTTTATCGGTAATGATTATGGTGCGATGCGGCTTTATATATCTGGACAGATTGTCAATGGACTCGCCTACCAGCAGCTGGGAAGAACCGGAGGCACCTCTAACCAATAGTTTTTTCATGCGCCATTCACCTTTGATCATTGTTGTTGCGTATACGGGCTCACATGCACTGAATTTCTGTTTTCTCTTAGCACAGTCCAGCTGGATGGAAAAGCCAAACCGACCATGCCGTTTCACGACAGGTTATGATTTCTCACACGCAATGGCTGTCATTCAGTATCGGACATCCAGATGCCGCTGCAGCGGTCAACCCCCGGTGGCTTGCCAGCTGCCCTGCTTTTGGGTTATGTTTGTAAATATCGCCTGGACCGGCAGGTCCGGTCGATATGGCAGGTTGCACAGAGCCACCAACCGGCCGTCTGGCGGGTATCTTGAATTTCCGGCCAACGGCCGCAAAGGCAAAAGCACGTCAGTGCCACAAAGGTTGCGGCGGTTACCGGGTGCACAATACCCGGCTTGAAGCGATCAAACAACCGATCATCAAACATGTAAAAAACCGGGAAGATGACTCGGGCATCCAAAGACAATCCACCTACCATGCAACCGGTAGTCGTTCCCATTGACGGTGTTTTGGACTTGCACACCTTCGCACCGTCAGAACTCAAGGGCCTCATGCAAGACTACATCGACGCCTGTCTCGAAGCCAACATTTACGACCTGCGAATTATCCATGGCAAGGGCAGCGGTGTGATGCGCACACGGGTCCGATCCCTGCTGGAAAAAGACCCCCGCGTTCAGGCCTTTCAAAATGCACCGGGCGATGCCGGTGGATGGGGAGCCACGTTGGTAAAACTGAAAAGGACGTAACATGGCCGACAAAGGGACGGTTCTCGTCGTAGACAACGAGTCCGATCAACTGGACATGATGAAGGAGATCCTTGAACGTTGCGGGTTTGAAGCCCGGACCACCGACAATCCGCAACACGCCTTGAAAATGGTGCAACAGGAGACCTTCACCCTGGTATTGATCGACCTGATCATGCCCGAGATCGATGGCACCGACCTTTGTGAACAGATCAAACGGGTTCGACCGGCCCTTTGCGTATATGCCTATTCCGGCCACGCGCACCTGTATGATTCCGAAAGGCTGACCCGGGTCGGCTTCGATGGTACTGTCAACAAACCGGCCACCATGGAGGAGCTCATGGCCGCCTTGAGTCGGTCCAACAAACCGCAGGTAACCGCCTTATGAGCCGATGGCGTTGACTTCCACAGGCGGGATGCAACCTCAACACGGTAAAGGAAACACAGATGGCACTGAAAAAAATTATATCCGGAGGACAAACCGGCGTGGATCAGGCGGCCCTGGATGTGGCCATTCGCATGGGTGTCCCCCATGGCGGCTGGATTCCCAAAGGGCGGTTGACCGAAAACGGTACCCTGCCCGAGCACTACCAGCTACAGGAAATGCCCACGCACGCCTATGAGGCCCGCACCGAGAAAAATGTCCTGGATGCGGACGGCACCTTGCTAATTTCAAGGGGCAGCCCCACCGGCGGCACCGACTATACGCGCAAGATGGCCTTGAAACATGGAAAACAGCTGCTGCACATCGACCTGACACTGGGACAGCGCCCATCGGATGCCGCGTCGCTCATCGCATCCTGGATCGAGATGAACCGAATCGAAACCCTCAACGTGGCCGGCCCCCGCGCCAGCAACGACCCGGCCATCTACATGGACACCATCCACATCTTGACCCATGTGCTGCAGTAGCAGTCGACGTGCGCTTTTTGCCTTCCAAGCGCTTCGGCAGGGACACGGCTTTAAAATCGTTGAAATCAACGGCACCGGCGGAGAGGC
>JASFFF010000447.1:0-3697 GCA_050124445.1 Desulfosarcina sp. | reverse complement strand
AGCCCTGGATGCAACGGATGGGGATAGGGTGATCACGGTGGATTCACCGTCTGGGCCGCTGGATGCCCATACCCGCATCCAAAACGGCCGTGTGGAATCCGTGGCCATCGACATGGTGCCTTCCTTCGTTTTTGACACCGACCGCCAGATCGATGTTCCCGGATATGGCACGCTTGCCATCGACCTGGTTTGCGTGGGTGGATTTTTCGCCATGGTGTCGGCGTCTTCAGTCGGTATCGACCTCGTCCCGGCCAACAGCCAGCGCTTGGTTCGCCTGGGAATGGCCATTATCGAGGCAGCCAACCAGGCCTGCACGGTTTATCACCCGCAGCGCCCGGAGGTAACATCAGTGGATGTGACAGAGTTCTACGATCAGGATCCTGAGACAGGAGTTGGCAAAAGCGCAGTTGTGTATGGTGAATCCCACCTGGACCGTTCCCCGTGCGGCACCGGCACCACAGCAAAGATGACCTTGCTGCACCACACAAAAAAACTGGACCCGGGCCAGGTCTATCGCAATGCCGGCCCCTTGGGCACGGTATTTCAGGGGCGGATCGTGAAAACCCTTCCCATCGGAGAATTTGATGGTATTGTCGGCCAAATTTGCGGAAATGCGCAGATCACCGGTTATCATCAATTCGTGGTCGATGGTGGTGATCCTTTCCCCGAAGGCTTTCTGTTGTGAAACAATGGATCATGGAGGCACACCACCGATGAGGCCAACTTTTTCCACCCCTGACACCATCCTCTTCAACGGCACCATCGCCACCCAGGATCCCCAACGGCCCACCGCCCAGGCAGTGGTCATTGCACAAGATCGGGTCGTGGCTGTGGGCAGCGATAGGGATCTGTTGCCGCAAGCCGGCTCCGGGACGCAGAAAATAAACCTCAACGGGCGCTTGGTGGTGCCGGGGTTTATCGATACGCATATCCATTTTTACGAGTGGGCGCTCAAGCGCCAAGGAATCAAACTGGATGATCTGACAGACCTCGAGGATCTTCTGGCTCGTCTGCAGCAAACTGCCGACGAGCGCCCGGTCGGCCAATGGATCATGGGGCAGGGCTGGAACGAAAGCGACTGGATTGAACCCCGCATGCCCACGCGGGATCTATTGGACCAGGCGGCCCCCCACCATCCGGTGCTGCTGTGGCGCTGCGACCTTCACCTGGCAGTGGCCAATTCCGTGGCCCTGAAACGGGCCGGCATCGATGTTGGCACGGCGGACCCGGCGGATGGTCGGATCGAGCGGGACACAACCGGCGAACCGACCGGGATCCTGCGCGAGTTGGCCATCAACCTGGTACGGGAGGCGGTGGCAGCGCCGGACCCAGATCACATCTTGCATGCGTTTGAAGATGGGGCCCAGGCCCTTCACCGCCGGGGCGTGACCGGGATTCACGATATCCGTCTGATGGCGGACCGCGACGGATCCCGGGCGTGGCGCGCTTTCCAGCAACTCGATCGAGAGGATCGCCTCAGAGTGCGATCCTGGGTGACCCTGCCGGGCGATCGCCTGACAGACATCATCGACCTTGGGCTGCTGACCGGGTTCGGCAACGACCGTCTGCGCGTCGGTCACGTCAAGTTCTTCTCCGACGGCGGCATGGGTGCGCGCACGGCCTGGATGATCGATCCTTTCCTGGATGCCGGCTGCGGCATGCCACTGATGGATATGGCCGTCCTGGCCGAAAACGTCCGCAGGGCCGACGACGCCGGCTTGAGCGTGATGATTCACGCCGTGGGCGACCGGGCCAATCGTGAATTGGTCAACCTGTTTGAAAAACTCGAATCCCGGCGGGCGGATGCGGGTAGGCCGCCTGCGGCAATCCCTCACCGCATCGAACACGTGCAGATGATTCGCCCCGAGGATGCCCGGCGGTTGGGGAACCTGAATGTGGGCCTGTGCGTAACCCCGTCCAACATGGTGCTGGATATGAATCTTATCGACACGGCGGTGGGTGAAAAAGGCCGCTGGACCTACGATTTCCGGCGACTGATCGACACCGGTGCACCGGTCATGTTCAGTTCCGACTGCCCGGTGTGCGACCCTGCCCCGCTGCCGGCCATTCATGCGGCGGTGACCCGGCAGCGTCCTGACGGCACGCCTGCCGAGGGCTGGTACCCGCAAAATCGCGTAAACGTGGCTGAGGCCCTACATGCCTACACCGCCGTCCCGGCGGCGTTTCACCAAGCCCATGGCTTGGGGACGATCGCAGCGGGTAAAAAGGCCGATATGACTGTGCTCAGCGAGAACATTTTGACAGTGGACGCGTCCCGGATTGCCGATACGCGCATTGACATGACCGTTTTTGACGGTCGGATTGTATTTAGACAGTTTTAAGTGTTATGTTGCGGGTCTTTCAGCTAAATTCCCTGTATCTTTAACAATTTCAATCATCCGCCCCACACGCAAGCGGGAACATGTAAACGTCACAGGAGAAACCATGCCCACTATCGCTGATCGCCTGACCTTTTTCACCGAATCGGTCATTCGCGAGATGACTCGCGTGGCCAATCGATACGAGGCCATCAACCTCTCCCAGGGGTTTCCCGATGCCGATCCGCCGCCTGAGGTGCTTGAGGCCGGCAAAAAGGCCATGCAGGAGGGGCCCCATCAATATGCCATTACCTGGGGGGCGCCCCGGTTTCGCAACGCCCTGGTCGAGAAGCAGCGCCACTGGACAGGCCTCGATCTGGACCCGGAAGTCCATGTGGTGGTGACCTGCGGAAGTACCGAAGCCATGATGACGGCCATGATGACGGCCTGCAATCCCGGAGACAAGGTCGTCATCTTCTCTCCCTACTACGAAAATTACGGGGCCGATACCATTCTCAGCGGCGCCCAACCCATCTATGTGCCTCTGCACCCGCCTGATTTCACTTTTGATGCGGATGAATTGCAAGCGGCGTTCGAACAACGGCCCAAAGCGATCGTGCTGTGCAATCCGTCGAATCCATCCGGCAAGGTCTTTTCGCTGGCTGAACTTGAGACGATTGCCGATCTGGCCACAACGTTCGATGCTTTTGTGATCACCGATGAAGTCTATGAACACATCGTCTATCCGCCGCACCGCCACCATTACATGGCCGCCTTGCCGGATATGTTCGAGCGCACCATTTCATGCAGCTCCCTGTCCAAGACCTACAACATGACCGGTTGGCGATTGGGTTATGTGATCGGCCCTGAATCGGTGATCGCCGGTGCCCGCAAAGTGCACGATTTTCTCACGGTGGGGGCCGCCGCCCCCCTGCAAGCGGCCGCCGTGACCGCATTGGAACTGCCCTTGAGCTACTATGAACAATTGACGGCGGACTATACCCGCAAACGGGACCTGTTTTTGGGCTACCTGGATGCAGCCGGTCTCTCCTATACCACCCCCCAGGGGGCTTATTACGTGATGGTGGATTGCACCGATCTGGGCGTGAGCGACGACAACGCCTTCTGTCGATGGATGGCCGAGAAGGTGGGGGTGGCCGCTGTGCCCGGCTCCAGTTTTTTCCACGAAGCGGTCAACCACCTCATTCGCCTGCACTTCTCGCGCTCGGAAGAGATTTTGGCCGAAACCGGCAAGCGATTGAAAAATCTGAAATCACTTCTCTAGTGCGGCGGATGGTCAAATGACCGACACGGTTGAAAGCATACACGGGTCTATCATCCAACACGGCCCCCACAATAACCGCATCTACCTGATGCAC
>JASFFF010000446.1:0-3700 GCA_050124445.1 Desulfosarcina sp. | reverse complement strand
GAACCGGATGATAGCGTTCAGCATGCGCAGGATCGTCCGGCAGGCGACCTTTGGCATGACCGATATCGAAAGTGAAGACATTTGGCGATGTACGACATGCGGCAGTTGTCCACAGCAGTGTCCGCGCGATGTCAGGCAAATCGAATCCGGGGTCTCCCTGCGCCGCCTGGCAACAGAATACGGTATCTTTCCTCCCGCCGCCAAACCGCTGCGCTCGGTGAGTGCCAGTTTGGTCGGCACCGGCAATCCATTGGGTGAAGACCGACAGACCAGGGGCGCTTGGACCAAGGACCTGCCCGTGAAGCCATACGCCGAAGGGATGGCGGTCTTGTATTTTCCCGGATGTTATCTCAGCTACGATCCGCGTCTAAAGAAGGTAGCCAGGGCCACGGCCACGATTCTCAACCATATCGGAATTGATTATGGCATCCTGGGCACCAAAGAGAACTGCTGCGGTGAAAGCATTCGTAAAACCGGCAATGAAGATCTTTTTAAACGCCTTGCACGTGAGAACATCAAGACTTTTGTTGACAGTGGTGTGAAGAAAATACTGGTCTCTTCACCGCATTGCTACCACACATTCAAAAACGAATACCCAGAGTTCATGGTTAACTTCGAAGTTATCCATATCTCACAATTTCTGTGGGAATTGATCGATTCGGGTCGGCTCGAATTATCAAAGACCGTTGACTTAACAGCCACCTACCACGACCCCTGCTACCTGGGGCGTCACAATGGTATCTACGACGAACCACGGCAGACGCTGAACCGCATACCGGGTTTACAGTTGGTTGAGATGCCCGATGCCTATACCAACAGCCTTTGCTGCGGAGGCGGCGGCGGCAGGATTTGGATGGAAACGGTCAAAGGCGAACGGTTTTCCGATATCCGGGTCGAGCAGGCGGTGCGTTGCGGCGCCGAGGTGCTGATAACAGCCTGCCCGTATTGCATATCCCATTTTGAAGACAGCCGGCTAACCCTAAACGACAGCGACACCTTGGACGTCAAAGATATCACCGAGGTCATCATGCAGGCGATATAACGCAATCCAACAAGGACTTGAAAAAGTGGAAAACCATCGGATCGAACAGCTGCTGCAGGGCAAAGGGGACGGTAATTTTGGGGATGTCATGGTCGTCGGTGGCGGAATCAGTGGCATTCAGGCCTCCCTTGATCTGGCCTCGGCCGGCTTCAAGGTTTACCTGGTAGAAAAATCTCCTGCCATCGGTGGGCACATGGCCCAGTTGGACAAGACGTATCCGACCAACGACTGCTCCATGTGAATTCTCTCACCCAAACTGGTCGAGGTCGGCCGGCACCCAAATATTGAGGTCTTGACTTACACTGAGGTCGATGGCGTGGAAGGAGATGCAGGCGACTTTCAGGTAACCCTGACCAAGAAGCCGCGATATGTCATCGAGAATAATTGCACGGGTTGCACGACCTGTGTAGAGTATTGCCCGGTCGAATATCCGGATCGGTTCAATCAGGATCTATCCAACAGCAAGGCTGTGCATATCTATTTTGCCCAAGCCATTCCACTAATCGCCTATATCGATGAGAGTTGCCTCTATCTTAAGGAGCAGAAGTGTCGAATCTGCGAGGGTGTCTGCAAGACGGACGCCATCGACCTCCATCAGGCACCCGAAAAACGAATTGTCAAGGTCGCGGCCATTGTTCTCTCTTTGGGCTACGATGTCTACGATCCAGAACCAAAGGACGATTATGGCTACCGGAGGTTTGCCAATGTGGTGACCAGTATGGATTACGAGCGCCTGATGTGCGCCACCGGCCCATACGAAGGCGAGATACGGCGTGCTTCCGACAAAACGCATCCCCGAAACATTGCCTGGATTCAATGCGTAGGCTCCAGGCGCGTCACCGAGGGCGATAACAGCTATTGTTCTGGCACATGTTGTACCTATACCCAGAAGCAGGTGATCGTGACCAAGGACCATGACGCCGACGCCCGCTGCACCGTATTTCACAACGATATCCGTTCCTACGGCAAGGGTTTTGAGACATATTACCAGCGGGCCGAACAGCTCTCCGGAGTCCGCTTTGTCCGAAGCTATGCCTCCATCATTGGCGAAGATCCGCAAACCAAAAATATCATTGTCAAATACGCCAGCGCCACCGGGGGCGTCAAAACCGAATCCTTCGATCTGGTGGTCTTGTCGGTGGGCTTGAACCCGCCTGCCGATCATCAGCAGATTGCCAGCACCTTCGGTGTTGCGCTCAATGCACATGGATTTTGTCAATCAGACCCTTCCAATCCCATGCAGACCAGTCGGCCCGGCATATTTGTCAGCGGGGCTTTTCAGGGGCCCATGGACATCCCTGAGTCGGTTTTTAGCGCCAGCGCAGCCGGGTCCCAATGCGGTCAACAATTAGACTACCGGCGCGGGAAACTGACCTCGGTTAAGTCCTATCCCCCAGAGCAGGATCTCGCCCAGCAAGGCCCGCGAATTGGGGTGTTCGTCTGTCATTGCGGGACCAATATCGGACGGGTGGTGGATGTTCCGGCCACTGTCGCCTATGCCCGGGGCCTGCCCCATGTGGTCCATGCCCAGGAGCAGCTGTTTTCGTGTGCGACCAATTCTATCAAGGAAATTACCGACACCATCAAGGAGAAGGGGCTCAACCGGGTGGTTGTGGCTGCCTGCAGCCCCCGGACGCTGGAGCCGTTGTTCCGCGACACCCTTCGCGAGGCTGGCATCAATCAGTACTTCTACGATATGGCCAATATTCGTGAACATTGTTCCTGGTGCCACTCTAAGGAGAAGGAATCGGCCACCCAAAAAGCCAAGGACATCACTCGGATGTCGGTGGCCCGGTCTGCTGTTTTGGAACCCTTGCAGGAGTTCGACCTGCCGGTCAACAAAGCGGCGCTGGTGGTCGGGGGCGGGTTGTCGGGGATGACTTGTGCGCTTTCCATCGCCGATCAGGGCCACGAGGTGCACCTGTTGGAAAAAGATAGCGATCTGGGTGGAACAGCCAGGCGCATCCAGACCACTCTGGACGGCCAGAATGTGCAGACCTATCTGTGCGATCTGGTGAGAAAGGTTTATCAGCACCCGTTGGTCCACGTGTATACGGGTGCTATCATCACCGAAGCGAGCGGCTATGTGGGTAACTTTGTGACCAAGGCGACTGCCGAACGAGGACCCATCGAGATCAATCATGGTGCCACTGTTATCGCCGTGGGTGCCGAGGAATACAGACCCGACGAGTACCTGTACGGTAAAGACGAACGGGTCTTGACGCACCTTGAACTGGGTACCCACATCGCTGACAACGGCGACACCGTGGCCGCGGCCCAAAGCGTGGTGATGATCCAATGCGTTGGCTGCCGCAATGCAGACAGAAATTACTGCAGCCGCGTGTGCTGCGGCCACTCGATCAAAAATGCCCTGAAGCTCAAAGAAATCAATCCGGAGATGGACGTGACCATCCTATTTCGGGACATGCGCACCTATGGGTTTAACGAAGACTACTACCGCGAAGCGTCGCATCAAGACGTGAGGTTTATCCGCTGGACACCAGATGACGCGCCACGGGTGGAAGCGGTCAAGGCCGCGGGCCGTCCCGTGTTGCGAGTCGTCGTCAGCGACCCCATTTTAGACCAGCAGCTGGCAGTCGACGCCGACCTGCTGGTCTTGGCCGCCGCTGTGGTTCCCGCTGGAGGGGCCCAGGAACT
>JASFFF010000445.1:0-3720 GCA_050124445.1 Desulfosarcina sp. | reverse complement strand
ATCCGCAGGGGTACGGCAGGCCCGCATAACCGGCATGCAGCAGGTTGGTCGACAGACGCATCTGCCGCAGTCAACAAAGGAGTTTTTTTTGAATTCGACAATTCGTGCTCGCATCCAAAAGATCAGACAACGACTCGCCGAAGGAAAATTGGATGCACTGATGGTGTCTGTTCAGGAGAATAGATATTATCTCAGTGGATTTTCCGGTGAGGACACCCAATTCGACGAATCGGCCGGCACCCTTTTTATCTCCGACCGACACCTGGTTCTGGCCACCGATAGCCGCTATGAACTGCAGGCGCAGGCGCAGGCAGCCGGATTTGAGATCGTCTGCTACCAAAAGGGACTCGAAAAAGCCTTGCCTGGCATCCTCAACCCATTGGGGATTCGGCGGCTCGGATTTGAAGGCGTGCGGGTATCGTATAAAAATCACGCGTCGTATGCCAACGCGTGCGGCCAGGCGAATCCGCCTGTGGAATTGGTGCCGACGGAAAATCTGGTTGAATCGCTGCGCCAAATCAAATCCGAGGACGAAATCCAAGCGACCATCAGGGCTCTGCGATTGGCCGAAAAGGCATTCAAAAAAGTGGTGGAGACCATGGCGCCGGGCATGACGGAAAAGCAGGTGGCCTGGAACCTGGAAAAAACCATGCGCGAGGCCGGAGCCCAAGACCTCTCTTTTCCGGTTATCGTCGCCTCGGGTCCCAACAGTGCCCTGCCCCACGCCGTTCCCACCGATCGAAGGCTGGCGCCCGGGGAACCGATTCTCATCGACTGGGGCGCGCGATTGGATGCATACTGTTCGGATACCACCCGCACCGTGGTGATGGGCAGGCCGGATCCGTGCTTCAACCAGGTGTTCCAAACGGTGATCGAGGCCCGTGATTTGGCCATTGCCGCCATCAAGGCGGGCATTAGTGGTACAGCAGTGGACGCGGTCGCCCGGAATCATATCCAGAAAAACGGATTTGCCGGTAAATTCGGCCATAGCCTGGGCCATGGCACGGGTTTGGCTGTACACGAAGGACCTCGCTTAAGTCCGCTCAAGGACGATCGACTGGCGTCAGGCATGGTGGTTACGGTTGAACCGGGAATATACATTCCGGGCTGGGGCGGTATTCGCATGGAAAATCAGGTCGTGGTCAGGCAAGACAAGGCTGACGTGCTGAACGATCCCAGTCCTTTTTACCCGCAAATTGACATTTAATTCATGGGCCATCGATCCGACTACTATCGACGCTTGGATCAGTATCAGGCCTTTTTAGTGATGGAAAAAGGCTTGAGCCAAAAAACTGTTGCTGCCTACAACGCAGATCTGATTAGATTTGGACGATTTCTGGAGATCAAAAAGACGACCGCCGTCAACGACATCGACACGGGGTTGATTCTCAATTATCTAATCCGCCTTCGAGACCAGGGACTCGGTGCCCGTTCGCGGGCCCGCCACCTGGTCAGCCTGCGCGGATTTTTCACGTTCCTCACCGCTGAACGCTTGATCGAACACAACCCGGCCCGGCAGATCGACCTGCCCAAAACAGGATCGCCGCTGCCCGACGTGCTGAGCGTATCCGATGTGGTGGCGCTGATAGAGGCGCCCAACAGAGAGAAACCCGAGGGACTGAGAGACGCGGCCATGTTGGAGCTGCTTTACGGCGCCGGCCTGCGCGTATCGGAATTGATTTTTTTGGAAATGACCAGCATCAACTTTGAAGCAGGCTTTGTCCGGGTTTTCGGCAAGGGTGCCAAAGAGCGGGTGGTGCCCGTGGGCCACATGGCGTTAGGTGTGATTCGACAGTACCTTGACCATGCCCGCCCGCTGCTGCTCAAACATCGCTCCAGTGTCTACCTGTTCGTCACGCGAAGGGGAAGTGCCATGACGCGGCAAAGCTTCTGGAACTTGGTCGGACGCTATGGACGCCTTGCAAACCTAAACAAAAAGATTACACCTCATAGCCTAAGACACTCTTTTGCAACGCATTTATTAGAAGGTGGTGCAGACCTTCGCGCCGTCCAAATGATGCTGGGGCATGCGGACATTTCGACCACCCAGATCTACACCCATGTCGCCCAGCGGCAACTGGTGGCCGCCCATAAAAAATATCATCCCCGCGGATAATCCGATCATGGCCAAGAATCGCTTTGCGGGGTCCACACCGTTAACCCAAAAGAGGGCCCCAGGTGGGCCGAGGGGACGCGACAATGGCTCTCCATGGCTATTGGAAACCGGATCAACAATTGCCAAAAACAGGTGCACCGGCCGTTTTGCAGGCACTGCAACAACTCTCGCGTCCTTTGACCGTGGTGGACATGGACGGCCGCATCGCTGTGGCTCATGATGGTGTGGCTATCGTGGGCGGGTGCGAGCCGCCGGCACCGGGCAGCTACCGCCTGCTGGGCTGGTCGCCGCCCCTGACGCCCGAATCTTTGGGCGATGCGCAATTCAAGGCGGATTATGGGTTGCGCTATGCCTACATCTGCGGTGCCATGGCCAATGGCATCGCTTCGACAGAGATGGTTTCCGCCGCCGGCAGGGCCGGCATGCTCGGCTTTTTTGGTGCCGGCGGTCTAACCATCGATCAAATCGAAAGTGCCATCGACACGCTTGATACCCAACTGGGCGACCTTCCTTACGGCTTCAACCTTATCCATAGCCCCAACGATATGCTCCTGGAACAAAAAACGGTGGATCTATACCTGGCCAGGGGGATACGCTTGGTTTCGGCATCCGCCTACCTCGATCTAACGCTGCCTTTGGTTCACTATCGCGTGCATGGCATTCAGCGCAATGATAAGGGCGCCATCGTTTGTCCCAATCGGATTATTGCCAAAGTATCCCGCGAAGAGATCGCCCGTAAATTTTTTTCTCCGCCACCAGAAAAACACCTCCGGCAGTTGCTGGAAAAGGGGATTATCAGCCATGAACAGGCCACCCTGGCCCGGCAGATTCCCATGGCCCAAGATCTGACCGCCGAAGCCGACTCGGGCGGGCACACTGACAATCGGCCGGCTTTGGCCCTGTTTCCCACCATGAAAGCCCTGCGCGACGAGATGGCCATTGAATACAACTACGGTGAAGCACTGCGGGTTGGCCTCGCCGGCGGTATCGCCACACCAGCGTCTGCCGCTGCTGCGTTCGCCATGGGTGCAGCTTACATCCTCACCGGATCGGTCAATCAGGCCTGCGTGGAAGCCGACACGTCCGCTTCGGTTAAAAAAATGCTCTGCGAAGCCCGACAGGCCGATGTGATCATGGCACCGGCTGCCGACATGTTCGAAATGGGTGTCAAGGTGCAGGTGCTGAAACGAGGCACCATGTTCTCCATGCGCGGATCCAAGCTATATGACATCTACCGCACCTATGATCGATTTGAGGATGTTCCCGCAGCTCAGCGGAAACTGGTGGAAGAGACCTTTTTGAAGTGCTCATTCCACCAGGAGTGGGAGAACACCCGGGCATTTTTCCTGCAGCGCGACCCTTCCCAGGTTGATCGCGCCGATAAAGATCCCAAACACCAAATGGCCCTGGTATTTCGCTCCTACCTGGGCAGGGCCGCACAGTGGGCCAAAAGTGGCGTCCCGGATCGCGCCATTGATTATCAAATCTGGTGTGGTCCAGCCATGGGGGCCTTTAACGAATGGGTGAAGGGCTCGTTTCTGGAACAACCGAAAAATCGCAATACGGTAACCGTGGCCAGGAATCTGCTTTTTGGCGCCGCCGTA
>JASFFF010000444.1:0-3722 GCA_050124445.1 Desulfosarcina sp. | reverse complement strand
GTTGTCGTCTCCTTGGATAGGGAACACCCAATCTGGTTCGGTCGAGAGCAGGATTCAAACGGAGCGAGGCTAACCAGTTGGCTGCCGGATGACTGTATACACGGGTATCCGGATGCATACGTCCAATCACGCTACACCCATACCATGCACTGGGTGGCGGATTTATTTCGTGAAATGGGCCTGGATAAGCGATCCTTGGGTGTGGAAATGGACGGCTACTGGTTCAATGCCCGCATGTACCAGACGCTGTCATCGACGCTGCCCCAAGCAAGGTTGATGGACGCCACCAACCTGGTAAACTGGATCCGGGTGGTCAAATCACCTGCGGAAATTGAATATATGCGCCAGGCCGGCCGAATCTGCGAAATCGTTATGCAAACCGCCATCGACGGGATTGCGGTGGGGGTTTGGGAAAAGGATGTGGCGGCAGCCGTCTGCGCCGCCCAAATCGCCGGTACGGATGCATTCGGTGGCTCGCCCCCGGCGATTTTTCCGATCATGCCATCCGCCGAAAGAACCTCGAGCGCGCATTTGACGTTCGATCCGGACCGACAATATCAAGATAACGATGTTGTCTTGCTCGAACTGTGCGGCGTCAGGCACCAGTATCATGCACCGCTGTCCCGGACCGTATATTTGGGGAATCCGCCTGAAGCGCTTCAGACAACAGCCGACGGTGTGGTCAAGGGACTGCAGGAAACACTGACCTTTATTCGACCGGGCGTCTCTGCCGAGGAGGTTGAGCAGCGCTGGCGAAAGGCCATCGCCCACACGGGTGTGGTAAAGCCCTCGCGGGTGGGCTACAGCTACGGGTTGAATTATGTTCCGGATTGGGGGGAACACACCATCAGTCTGCGGCCAGGCGATAAAACCATACTAAAAGCGGGCATGACCCTGCATTTCATGCCCGGTATCTGGCTGGAAACGTTTGGCTTTGAATGCAGCGAGCCCGTACTGGTGACCGAAAACGGGTGTGAAAAATTTGTGCGCTTCCCGCAACGGCTCTTTGTTAAACCCTAATTGATCGTAAACAAAATGGAAAAAGCCCGTAAAAGAGCAATTGGCGATCATTTGGTAAAAATCCAATTGATATTTATATCGCGGCTATATGTGAATTAAGGATCTTGTCATTGTGCCCATGTTGTTTACCCTACGGGAAAGCTGGAGAACTCCAGATCCGGCGTTGTCAGGGGTTCGCAGTAGACGATTACGGCTTCACCCCCGCCGCCTTGGCTCTGAAGCGCTCCAGCTTTGGCTCAATTAGGGTTAAAAGATGAGGGATCGGGGCGTTTTTGCGCTTTTTACAAAACCATCTGAATTGAGACTTCTTACCGGTTTATCAATCATGGGAGGTGAAGGTTAGCAATGAAAGTGACCATTTTAACCGAAGGCGAATTGCGGCAGTTGGTGACCATTGACCAAGAAGCCGTCGACGCAATCGAAGACGCATTTACCTGGCTGGCGACGGACAAGGTTGACATGCCGCCGATCATGCATATCAGCATCCCGGAAAACAGTGGCGACGTGGATATCAAGGCCGCCTATGTCCGCGGCCTGGAGAACTTCGCCGTAAAAATGGGGGCCGGCTTTTTCAATAACCACCAACTGGGCCTGCCCAACAGCCCGGCGATGATGGTGGTGCTTAGCGCCACAACCGGCTTTGCCGAAGCCGTGATGCTCGATAACGCCTACTTGACCGATGTTCGCACCGGTGCCGCCGGAGCGGTGGCGGCCAAGCATTTGGCGCGCAGCGACATCGAAACCGCCGGCGTCATCGGCACCGGCGCCCAGGGGCGTTACCAGATAATGGGGTTGAATGTGGTGCGGAACCCCAAGCGGGTGCTGGCCTATGACCAGGACGCCGAACGATTGGACGCATATGTCCGCGAAATGGAAGCGGTCTTGCAGGTTGACGTGGTGGCCGCACCGAATGCCGCAACGGTCATCGAAGAGAGCGACGCGGTGGTAACCAGCACACCCTCACGCCGGCCCTATCTGCAGCCCGAATGGCTCCACGCGGGACTCCATATCACCGCCATGGGTGCCGATCTGCCCGCCAAACAAGAGCTGATGCCGGGTGTGCTGGGCGAAGCCGATCTGCTGGTGTGCGACCGCAAATCCCAGTGTTTTGCAATGGGCGAGTTGCACCACGGTTTGAAAGCCGGCCTTCTATCCGAAGATGCACCCATCACCGAGCTGGGCGAGATTACCGCTGGCCGCAAACCCGGCCGACAGAACGACCGGCAAATCACCTTGTGTGATTTGACCGGCACCGGCGTCCAGGATACCGCCATCGCCCGGCTGGCGCTTCAGCGCGCGGCGGCCAGCGGCCTGGGCGTTGAGATCGATATCGGATACGATTGAGGTTCCATGAGGAAAAGGATAAACGGCGACAGACCGGCAATGGCGAATCTTAAGACCTAATTCTTGATTTTTGATGTCCCCGGAATCAGGGTCTGCGTTGAAACGATGCCGTCGATCTGGCGCACCCGTTCATGCACGAACTGACCGATCACCTCGGCATCGGAAGAGAGCAGGTCGCGGGTTAGAACCACTTTGATCAAGATGTCAATACTGCCGTGAATGGAATGGACCTCGCTGACTTCCGGCAGCAAGAAGAGCTTGTCCACCACCTTCAATTCACGTTTGGCCTCCACGTTCATCATGATAAACGCGGTAATGCTGCGCAGCATCTCCGGATAGTCGTCCTTTTTCATATTGGCCATTTTCTCTCTGAATGCCTCCATATCCTTGGGAATGAGCGTGTCAATGCCGCTGCCGTAGCGTCGTGTGCGACCCTTCTCCCACTGGTGAAAGGAGATATAGGCGTATAGGTCGTCCAGGGTGCGACCGGGAAAGGAGGGCAGCAGGTTGCCCTTGGCGATAATATCGACCATGGGTTGATAGATGGTTTGGTACCAATCCTCCGCCGCCTGCTTGAGCGTTGCCCCGGGAGCTTCGTGACCGGCGAGAAAGGCCCGATGGGCCTCCACCTGTTCGAGCAGGTGAGGGAACTGGCCCACTTCGGAAATCTCGATCGGATGGGATAAGCCGGTCTGCTCCATGAATTCGCTTTTCTCACGGTAAATGATGTTCTCGAGGGTGTTGCTGGAGGGAATAAACTCGACAATTTTGGCCATGATTTCGGAGCGACCGAATTCCTTGGCCGCCGAGATGCGGTGATTGCCGTCCAAAACGTAGTACTCATCCTTGATTTTGTATAGTTTCACCGGCGGCAGGGATTTGCCCTCCCGCATGGCCTGCTTGACGCTGATGAGCCGATCCGGCGGGACATGCCCCTTGAGCTTGAACTGGCTGTCAAAGTCCTGGTAGCGCCCGACGCTGCCAACGATCTGCGCCAAGGGCACGCTGCATATGCCGCGGTCGATGTGGTCGAAGGCGCCCTCGCAAACCTGGTTCTCTTTGAAGTTTTTGGCCTGGTTTGACGCTTTGGCAGGCCTGAATTTGTCGAATAAATCGGATAGGCTACCCATGGTCCACCTCCAATAGATGGAAAGCAAAGGTGTTGACCACACGCGTATCGCCCACCCGGGTCACCCGCTGGGCCGAATCGGTAAAATGGGCGTGAATGTGGCCGTGAATGAAATAACGGGGCTTAAACCGGTGGATGAGTTTGACGAAGCTGTCAAAGCCGCGGTGGCAGCGATCTTCTGCATCGTTGATGTGCCTGGGTGGTGCATGGGTGACCACGAGGTCCACCC
>JASFFF010000443.1:0-3730 GCA_050124445.1 Desulfosarcina sp. | reverse complement strand
TATTAACTAACTTTGTTTGTTTTTAAAATATAAAGGTGGATTGAGATAGTTGTCTAAATGTACATAATTATCTGTTGCTGATTGGTTGTCTTCAAACCGGGTGCGTTGCACCCGGTCCCAACCGCAACCATTGAAAGACTGGCATGCTCATGTCGGCATCACTTCGATTTATCCAATATGCCCCTAACCATACGTGACAGGTCGGCGACGCTGAAGGGCTTTTGAATGAAGCCATTGCACCCTTTGCGCATGATCCGTTCCGCCTGGCTGTTAATGGCATATCCACTGGAAAGGATCACCGGCATTTGTGGACTGATTGTACGGATGGCATCAAAGGTTTTTCCACCGTCCATACCCGGCATGATCATATCCAGGATAACCAAGTCGATGGTGGAACCGTTTTGTTGAATAACATCGACAGCCGCTGTTCCGTTATTCGCCGTGACAACATCGTAGCCCAAACGACACAGCAGGGCTTTGCCAACATCGACGATCATCTTTTCGTCGTCGACCAGCAAAATGGTTTCCGTTCCTTTGATCAAACGATCGCTGGCGGAGGCCACCTGGTTGAGTTTTTTGTTCGACTTCGGCAGGTAGATGGTGAATGTCGTTCCCTGGCCAACACGACTTGCCGCCGTAATCATTCCTTTGTGATTGATGATGATACCATAGGCGGACGCCAGACCGAGACCGGTGCCGCGTCCCTTTCTCTTGGTGGTGAAGAATGGATCGAAAGCCTGCTGCAACGTCGCTTCGTCCATACCTATTCCAGTATCCTTGACATCTATCCGAACGTAGCGGCCCGGCCTGATCCGGTGCGGCTCAGCGGCGTTTTCATCCAGGTCGACAGTGCTTGTCTTCAGATACAAATCACCGCCTTCCGGCATCGCCTGCCAGGCATTGATGTACAGGTTCAAGAGCACATTTTCGATTTGCCTGCGGTCTGCCTCCACAACCAATAGCTCAGGTGCACATTGAACACGGACCTGCAGCTCCTTTTTGGTGCGACCGAACATGGCCGTGCTCTCTTGTACGATTTTATTGACATCGATGGGTTTGACTTCGTACTTCCCACCACGGGCAAATCCCAGCAACTGCTTGGTCAGATTGTTCGCGCCTTTGATATAGTCTTCGACAGCTTCTATATGCTCCAAGTGAGGATTGTCTGTCCCCATATCAAAGGCCATAATTGATAGGCGACCCTGGATACCCATCAGTAGATTGTTAAAATCGTGGGCGATGCCTCCGGCCAGCGTGCCCAAGGATTCCATCTTTTGAGCCCGCAGCAGTTGCTCCTGCAGCCTGCGATTCTCCTTTTCCGCAGTCTTTTCCGCGGTGATGTCACGCAGGTGCTCGATGACGCCGACGAGATTGCCAGCCTCATCCAGAATCGGATAGGCACGCACATCCAGCCATGCGTCCAGGGCTTTTTCATAACGCACCAAGGATTCAGGTTGCTTTGTGCGGTAGCAGCGTGAAGTTGCACATCGATCGCATTCGCGGCTGCGCCCGATTAGCTCGTAGCAGCGCTTGCCGGCTACTTCTTCATGAGATTTGTTGAGGAATCGGTAGCCGGCGGCATTGTAGCGAATGATCCGATGCTGATCGTCTTGAACGCCCAAAATGTCCGGAATCGCATCAAATGTCGCCTCAAGCAGCGAAGCGGCTTGCTTCAGGGCGGCAGTTCGTTCCAGAACCAACTCTTCCAGTTGATGCCTGTGCTCGGACAACTTCTGCTCCGCACGCTTGCGACTGTCGATATTCACGTGGATGCCCACCATGCGTTCCGGATGACCGGATCGATCCCATTCGATTACTTTACCGCGGCCCAAAACCCAGAGCCATTGGCCGCTTTTGGTACGCAGGCGAAACTCGACTTCGTAGCTTTCACTGCGATTGTTGATATGGTCTTGAATGGTTTGCTGGGTGCTGTCGAGGTCTTCCGGGTGCAGCAGGTTGGCCCAGGTTTGGTAACTGGCCACCAATTCATCTGGACCGTACCCCAGCATGGTGCAGTAGCGTGGACTAAAGTAGGCCTTCCCACTGGGTATATGCCATGCCCAGATGCCATCGTTGGTCGCTTCCAGGGCCAATGCCAAAAGCGTCTCTTGAGAAACCAATGATTCGTCGTAGTCTGGCGACTCTTCAGGATTCAAAGTCTCATCACTTTGATTATTTTCTTCATCGGACGTTAAATCAGCCATTTCAGTGCCTTTGCAGTCAATGCCACTTGTCGGATTGTTGACAGCAGGCGTGCGGGTTCTTTACCAGCAGACCTGTGATTGCAAACGTTTTGCCATTTGAAAGCGCATTTTATCAAATTATTCATCGTTTGACTAAAACTTTAATGCACCTTTGCTGTAATGCTTCAAGTTCCCAAGCATACGGCAATGTGTCAAAGGGGCTGGGCCCTGTGCATGCGCCCATCGTCCTAAGAAAAATTAAAATCCCGTCTGAATACTGCGGCCATCTCGTCTGCAATGAGCTGATGCCCGGTTTTATCGGGGTGCAGGCCATCGGCCAGGAACCGATCGGTCCTGATCCGTTTTTTGGTGGTCAAAAATGGCCGGTGCAGATCGATGATGCTGATATCGCTTTCGGTTGCATGAAAAATCAGCCCCTCCAGCAATGCTTCCATCTTCTCCGTAAACCGCTCAAAACCGTCCAGGGGCGGTGAGAAGTCAGCGGCTTTGGCAGCGGCGGTGTTGACCGGCATGGGCAGGCCGATGGCGGGGGCGATACCGTGGTGCCTGGCCTGCACCACCATGGAGAAGAGGTTGCCCAAGATCACGTTCACCTGGAACCCCCACCACAGATCGTTGGTTCCGCCCATAATGAAAACAATATCCGGTTTATTGAGCAGCACAGCCTGATAATAGCGCGCCAGCATACCTCCCGTTGTATCGCCGCCGATTCCGCAGTTGATGACTTCCAAATCGAGTGCGTTGGCTACCAAGACCGGCCAGGAGTGACCGACCGGGATATCCAACCCTTCGGTCAAACTGTCGCCGATACAAACCAGTTTTTTCATTTTCGTCTCCCATCTCACTTATTAAAATTTCATATTATGCTCAGAATCGTAAGCAAAGCCTATTACCTATAACCTGAATGATTCTTGTATCGCAACGCCTGAAAATAGAAATCTCCATGTCAGACAGCTTTAAAATAGGGATTCTTGGATCTTTATTGAACTACCCAGGCACCAACTTAGAAAGTGGTACAAAAAATGGGGGCAGGTAAATATAAAGTATGAGATGTTTTAGGCTTGGTTTTGAAATTTTTCTCCGTGAGATGAGAGTATAAGGCCAACATTTTTTTTCTAAATTCTATTCTGGTAGTTTCAAGTCTCTTTGAATTCTGGCTGGGTTTCCAAGATCAATGCTTTTTGTTCTGAAAATTCGTTTTTTTTCTGTTTTTGGGTCAATCCATACGATACCAATAAGCTCGCTGTGGGATAAGCCAATGGGATACCTTTTTTTCCTTTTTTCCAGCGGCTCGATTTTTTTCACTTCATCCACCTCATGTCATTTTTCGTTATCATATGACAAATCAAATGCATATGTTTTGCCAAAACAAAATAAAACAAACATTTCAATTAGTTAATATTTTTTTAAGTCTCAATAGCATCGCGTGAATGCAAAAAACGTGGTCCTTATTCAACAGAAAATAAGAAAAAATTTACATAACTTTTTTCGCCGGATGCGATTGCTTGCCTTTAATTTGGCAACTT
>JASFFF010000442.1:0-3737 GCA_050124445.1 Desulfosarcina sp. | reverse complement strand
GGTGGACGAAGTGACCGGCAATGTTTCTGCCATAAAAAGCATGGACCTGGATGCCGCCAGGGAAAACGGATTGCTGGAGGTCATCGGCAAACGCGTGGATGACGCCTACCACCAGGCGGTCGCCGACCTGCAGCTAAGCGACGCCAGAGGTGTCAGGATTCTTTACAGCCCGCTGCACGGCACCGGTCTGACGTCCGTCTATCCGGTGCTTGAGGAGATGGGGTTCGACATCCACCTGGACCCCGCTACGGCCAATCTGAGCGGCGCCTTTGAGAACGTCACCTTCAACATACCCAATCCCGAAGTGATTCAATCCTTCGATATGGCCCTTCCCAATGCCGACGCCATCGGTGCTGACGTGATCATGAGCACCGATCCGGATGCCGACCGCATCGGCATCATGGTCAGGCACAATGGAGAGTGGACCTTTCTCAACGGCAACGAAATCGGCGTTGTCCTGACCGAATACGCCCTCAATCAGTATCGCCGGATGGGACGCCTGACGGGCGATCATGTGGTTATCAAGACCGAAGTGACGTCGTCGCTGATCGATACCATCGCCCGGGAAAACGACATCCAATGCATCGGCGACCTTTTGGTGGGCTTCAAGTACATCGGAGAACGCATGAACCGCTTGGAGGCGGCGGGGCGGCAGGGGGATTTCATTCTGGGCACCGAGGAGAGCCATGGGTTTCTCATGGGAAATTATGCCCGGGACAAAGATGCCGCCGGCGCAGCCCTGTGGCTTGCCGAGCTGACCTCGCAGCTCAAAGCCGAGGGCCGCACCCTGGTGGACTACTTGAACGGCATTTACGCCAAATACGGCTATTGCCACAACTATCTGACCGAAATCCGCCTGCTGGGTGCCAAGGGTATCGGGCAGATCAAAACCATCATGGATCATTTGAGAGAGAACGAGATCCCGCTGGTCGGCGAGTTTACCGTCATGCAAAAGATTGACCGCTGGCAGGGGGCTCCTCAGCCGCATTTGTCACCCACCGATACGTCATCGCGCAACGTACTGATATTAAGACTGGAAAACCTGCCCGAAACCCGCAGCATCCGCATCACGGTGCGGCCGTCGGGCACGGAGCCCAAATTCAAGATCTATATAGAAGTTCTCGGCCGGCCGTTCGATATGGCTGTTATGGACGCAGCCAAACAAGCCATCGTCGGTATTCAAGAAAGGATTGAGCGGGCGTTTATGGCCTATTGCTATGATATTCTCGGCGTCGATTTCCCTGAACGGGGCTTTTTGCTGTTCTGGCAGCTGCCCCTGGAAGACAAGCTGGCCTATTTCGAGGTTGAAGCGGATGTCGCCGCGCTAACAGATATCGCCGATGCCGGCCAACGCCGGGCGTCCCTCGACGCGGTCCTGGGTTTTTTGGGCGCCAACCCGATCAAGAAGGTGGACCGGGCTTTTGCGGCCCGCTACGGAAGCGGAATCGAGGCCTACCTGGGCCTGGAATAGCTATAGCGTTGGATACACACAATGTCAAAGCACTTTCAGGTGATTTCAAGCATTGATGACGCCAGGCAGGGTAAAAAACGCAGCCACAACCGTGGGCTACATAGCATTCAGGCCGATGATGCGGGTGACCGAAAGCGATCGGATTCCCCGTGCCAACGGCGGGGTGTCGGGTGCATGGGGCAGGTCAGACACCTGAGCGAAAATATTGGGAATCAGGCGGTCGTCGCGATAAATGCCGAAGGAGATGCCCGCGATTTGCTGCGGTGTAAGATGGCCGAAGGCCGATTTGGTGATCCAGATAGCACCCCCATGGGCGATGGCAGACAGGTGAAAGGCTTGATCGGCGGCACCCCCGGGAAGCATGAAGGCCATGCTGGCGGTCAAATCGTCGTGCTGCAGATGATCGCTGCCGCTGCTGATACCGATATTGAGTCGCAGACGTGCAAACCATCCGCCGTCCGCCTTCAGCGATGCTTCGATCTCGCGCATTTTGTTTTTCAGCTCAACGGCACACCGGATGGCATCATAGGCGGGGTCCGTATCTGCTTGCCGGGGAATGATGTACTGCACTTCGGTGCCGGAGCGCTTGGCCCGTTGACCACCGAAGGATGTCAATATGCGGTCGCTTTCGTCCCAGATGCGGGTCATCAGCTGAAAGTAGGTTTCGGGCAATAGGGTGTCCACGATACTGCGGGAATCATCCAGACGTGCGGAAATCACGCTAAAAGGCGTTTTTCTGGAGACGGCATCGGCTTCCACGCCCGATGCGGCCTCGGTCTCACCTGGCATATATGCCGGATAAACATCTTGCCAGCGATCTTCATCCAGAGTAAACAACGTCCCTTCAGCAAGAGCGATGCCGTAAAATCGCATGTCTTGATGCCGGCCGTCGTCTTCCTCGAGGCGTATCGGGCAGCTGTCAACGGGTCCGGTCAAGCCAGGGTCGGCTTGGGTTTCTGCCAGATCGGCCGACTCCTCCAAATTCAGTGAAACGGTCGGCGCCAGTCTGTCGAAGGTTTCGGCTGGCGTGGTCTCGCGTAAGAAGCGGTAGGTGAAGGAAAACAGGGGCGGCCAGTTGAACACCAGCTCTTTCAACGACGCGCGCAGCATGATGTCCAAAACCGTTCCGGAAGGATCGTTGGCCAATTCGTTGCCGATGGCCCTGGACAAACGATCGCCCTGGCCCGCTTTGATCCAGCCGATTCGCAGGTCGTGATTGACGAAAAAGGCGGCGGTCTTGATCGTTTCGGCCAGCAGGCTCACCTGCAGCGGTATCTTATCCTCGAAAGCCGCCTGGGCATCTGGTGCAGGCGTCGATTCCGGCGGCGGGGTCGGATCGTGTGAAAGGGTAGCCCCTTTTGCGGCCTCATGCAGTTCCTTGGCGATTTCATCGACCGAATGCCCCTCGTCTCTAAGTCGCTTCAACATGGATACGTGCCCCAAAATGGCGGCGGAAAAATAGCTTTTCCGGCGCGTCCCGTCGCGACCGACCGCTGCAACCCGCATCGTTGATTTGGGCAACACCCGCAATTGGATAAAACGGATCAAGTCCCTTTTAGAGATACCGGTTTCCTGCAGGACTTCATTCCCGCTGAGCCATTTTTTTTCCGCGGGATTGTCTGTATCATTCTCGGAAAGCAGTGCGGTCAAATCAGGGGCCATGTTCACGTCCCTAGCGCTAGATGCCTGTTACCCAATTACGGTGCGGTGTCGATGCAATCGCGCCACAGCGGCCTGTGGTCGTCGAGACGCATTGTCAACCACACCAACCGAATGCACACCCGTCATCGAGCACGGGTCAACTTATCCTATTCGCCAAAGCAAAATATATGCCGCATCTGGTCTAATTTTTTGATTTTTATGTTAAACCGTTGCTTAGGTCGCCTTGAACAGCGGTGATTGTGCGATGTTGAGACCCTAACGAATTCGCCCGATCCTTTATTTCATTGGTCTTAACCTGACCGGATCAACACTCGGCCGACAAGTATCGTCGCCAGCGGCGGTATCCGGGCGCATGATAGGGTGATCGGTAAGATTGGCGGGGCGAATTCAAACGCCGTTCAATATATTGTCACCCATCATGGGCCATTGTGAAAAATATTACACAGGTTTTGGGTAAAGTTGGTTTCGGCTTCATTTGCGGGCAGCCCCATGCCCGCTGCGATAGAGCGGCAGCAGCGGAATCTTGATCTTGGCGATGGTTTGGCGTTTTTCGAATTGGATGATGTAGTCATGGCTGGCAGCGTCAGTAACGGGAATCAGGAGC
>JASFFF010000441.1:0-3745 GCA_050124445.1 Desulfosarcina sp. | reverse complement strand
GTGGCATCGGTTATCTCGACCTATCAGGATGCTCCTAAAACGCTAAAATGGTGCCAACCGGAGATTGCGTTGTCACTGAGGCCTGAATGAGGGCGCGAATTTAGGATAATGGGTTTAACGCAGTTTGATGCGGACAGGGCCTTTGACGGTCGAAGGATCGACCGGCCGGCCGCTTTGAAGGATATCGACTTTGCCTTGAACGTATAGCCGTCTGGCGGCATTGCGAACGCCGGGCAGGAGGGTGCGCCATGATTCAGCGTCCGCCTCGTCGGCGACATCCTTGGCCGCTTGGCTGGGACAGATGGAATGGGCTCGGCGGCGGCCCTTCAACAGATCCAGTATGGCGGCTTCCAGCTTGCGGTCCAAAGGGGTCAATCCGGCTTTGCGGCAGGCCGCAGAGCAGTAGCGAACCTGATCCCATGTCCGGCGCCAGCGTTTGCGCCAGGTCATTCGTCTACCGCAGACGGTACAGTATTTGATCCGGGTTGGCTGCATTCGATCGCTTTCCGATCACAAGGGCGCATCAAATGGTTCGGCATAACCGGTAAGTTCGAGATATCCGATGCCGTCGATGCTTTCACCGCGGCGCGTTCCCCTGGCCTCCAGACTGCCTTCCCAATAGGAGACCTGGGTGGTGCGTGGGGTGCGCATTTCCTGATCTTTTACTCTGGCTGTAAGGGTGAGTTCCAATTGCAGGGTCTTGCTGCGCAGGTGCCAGGCGATCGGATAGCGGGCGCCACTGTGCGGACTGGTCCAGTAGGACAACGGCGTGAGGTGCAAGTCAGTGTTTTTCAGATGCTGCCATTCACCCGATGGAAACACCAGCGTGCCGCTGGAGGCCGGATTGACCGACCCGTCGGATTCACGCAGCCTGAAAAACATGATTTCGGTCTGGTCGGCCAGCTGCAAGCTGAACCAGTCCCAGCCGCTAATTCCGGGCTGCAGGGGGGCGGTGCTGAATTCGTGGTCCATCCAGGCCAAGCCTTGCACACTGTGTTGGTTGCCGTTGACCATCAGGCTGCCTGCTGCCTGCAGCCGGGTGAAGGAGTAGTAGCAGCTGGCCCGTTCGGGCGACTGACCCTTGAGGCTGTAGGCGTTGTCGCCATGCAGAACCGGCGGCTTGCCCGGTGTCAGATCGAGGCGCAAGGAGAAATCGTCGGCCTCGGCCTGCAGGCGATGATTCTGCGGTGTAATAACGGTCTGCCAGTCGTGCACATGGACGCGGACCGTCGCCGGCGTCTGCTCGGCGCCCGCCAGGGAAAGCACCGGCCGGGACATGCGTTCGGCCTGCAAGTGACGACCGTTGGCGATATCGGTGATGGCGGCGTGGGCCAGGTAGATCTGATCGCTGCGCCAGGCCGAGGCCTGTGGGGGCCAGTCTTGGCGCTTTTCTGGCGGTTGCAATCCGCTGCGGAAAAAGGTCAGTTGAAAGCCGAAACGGCGGTCGTCGGCAGCCGTCAGATTGCCGGTGTAATACCACCACTCGGTGCGATACTCGGGATGGGGCCCATGATCCGCCGGAAAGGAAAGCGCGCAGGGGCCGGTAACCGATTTGAATCCGTCTTCAGCGGCGGCAACCGAGCCGGCAGCCAACGCGACCAGCAGCCCGGTACGGATGAGCATGCCGGCGGTTTTATAAATAATCATCAGATATATCCTTGATTGAAGCATATCGTCCAGTTACAACCAACCATCGCCGTCAACGGGCGCCGCCTCTCAGCAACATGGCCGGTGACGTGCCCAGCGCCAGCTTGACCGCCGGCAGGGCCGCCAGCAGGGCGGCGATAAAAATCAGCGGCAGGGCCGTCAGCAGCGAGGGCCAGTCGATGCGGTACAGAAACGTCCAACCGAACGACTGCAGGTTGACCACGAATATCAGCAGGATGGAGAGGATGAATCCGCAGGCCAATCCGGCCGTTTGGCCCACCAGAACAATCAGACTCGCCTCCCACACGATCATGCGGCGCAGTTGAGCCGCACTGCCACCCAATGCGCGAATGGTGTTGATCTGGACGCGGCGCTGAAGCACCAGTACGGCAAGGGTGGTGGCGATGCCCAAAGCAGCCACTACCAGAGCGATTAGCAGCAGCACCGTTGTAATGGCGAAGGTTTCATCAAAAATGCGCAAGACGGCCTGGCGCAGTCTCTGGCCTTCGATCATTTCGATTGTTTCGGCACAGCAAGCCAGCAACGCAGCTCGTATTGAATTGATGGCATCGCTACCACCCGGGCCTCGCTCGAGTACGTTGACTTGCACCCCGCTCCAAGAAGTATCCCTGAAGCGCTCCTGATAGCGGGTCAGTGAATAGTACACCGCTCCGCCCCGGGTGCGGTAGTCGCGAAAGACGCCCAGTATCGGTTCATCCAGCAATTGATCGCCTATCTGCACCCGATAGCGGTCGCCGGCCCCCAGGCCGGTGTTGTTGGCGAAAACTTCCGAAACCGCGACCCCCTTGCCCGCGGTCAAATCGGCTTCAATTTGCCGGCTGTCACCGCCCATCCAGATGAAGCGGCTGCGCTGAACATAGGCGTCGTAATCCATGGCCTCAAATAGGTGCTGATGGCCCTTGAGACGCAATTCAAGACGGTGCATGGGCACCAGTTCGACGGGCACCGGTAGCGCCTTGACCGCTGCCACCACCCGTGGGGGCAAGGGGTCGCGAAAGCGATTGAGTTCGGCCAATTTGGGGCGGACATAGATATCCCCGGCGATGCTTTGTTGAACCCACAAGGCCACCGTACTGCGAAAGCTGTGAATCATCACCACCAGGGCGGTGAACAAGGCCACCGCCGTGATCAGTGCGCCTACCGAAATGGCTGTCTGAACACCACTCTCCCTGAGGTAACCGGCAGCCAGAAAAGCCGGCTGACCGCCCATGCGCAACAGCTGCGGGGCCAGCAGCCGGCCAAACTGCTGCAGCAAGAACGGTGTCACGAGGGCGAAACCGACAAATAGAAGAAAAGCGGCCAGGTATCCTGGCAAGGAGACCGCCGGTAGGCTGGGGAGTCTGGACACGGGGTAGACCAGCGCCAACAGACCGATGCCGCTTAAGGCCATGTTGCGAATCAGCTGCGGCCGAATGGTTGCCGTGGGATCGATGTCGAGCGCTTCGCGAGGCGGCACACCCATGGCTTCACGGGCCGGCTGCAGTGCCGCCAGCAATGCGACCGCCAGGGTAACGATGAAAGAGAGCAGAACTTCCCACGGGCTCAACGTCAGCTGGTCCACCTGCACGCGCACGAAAAGCATGGAAACCGTGCGGGAGACTCCGGCCAGCAGGTACTTGACCAAAAAACTGCTGACCGGCAGGGCCAGCAGCCATCCGGCGAGGCCGATAAAGGCGCCTTCGCCCAAAAAAAGACCGAATAACAATCGCTTTGAAGCACCTGTGGCGCGCATCACCGCCAATTCACGCCGGCGGGCGGCCGCATTGAGGGCCACCAAGCTGTAAACCAGAAACATGCCCACGAACAGTGAGATGAAGCTCAAAAAAGTAAGGCTCAGTTCGTACGCCCGAATCATGCCGCGACCGCTTTGGCTGCGTGCAGATGGTGAACGGATCACCACGCCGGCGGGCAGCAGCGATTCCAGGATGGCGGCTGCATCGGTCGCCGTTTCCCTCTTGAGCTGGATGTCGATGCGGTCGGCCTGGCCGAACAGGCCGGTAAATTCCTGAAAGGTGGCGATGTCGCAGATGGCGATGCGGCCGCCCTCCACCAGGGCCAGCCCATCCGGTTTCAGGTT
>JASFFF010000440.1:0-3747 GCA_050124445.1 Desulfosarcina sp. | reverse complement strand
AACAAAGATCAAAAACCAGCCATGCAATCGTAGGGTTGGATGGTAAAACAGTCGATACTCAACTGATACCCGTAGCCGGCTTGCCCGATGTCAACCGTGGATCGGAATGGTGCCGCTGGTGGCAATGGGAAGGCGCTCGACCACTCGTTTGGTGAACAAGGGATCTCTCTTATCCGCCGATGAGCCAACGCCCAGCATAAAAACTTCCTGCAGCCACCAAGGTGCACAAAAGCGTACCCCACAAAATATCCACAATCACCATGGTCAGCGGCCAGCCCTCAATCGTCGCCATATTGGTCAGGTCATAGGTGGCATAGGTAAAAAACCCGAACAGGGCGCCCCATCCCAAGGCCCTGGCAACCTGTCCTTTTTCCAAAGCCGGCACGACGGCAAAAATCAGAATGCCGGCAATGTATACCAGGTAAAAGACGGCAGCAGCTGGCCAGTTGACCTGGTCGCTTAGGATGAAACCGATCTGCTTTTTGTAGAATCCACGGCCCAACCAGCCCAGCCAGATTATATCAATCAGAAAAAAGACCGGTACGGTCAACAGGTATAGTTTAATGTAAAAACCCGCTTGCACAGTCACCTCCTCGACAGACGTGGTCGTCAGCTTAAAATCGAAAATACTGGTGGGTCAAGCTGAGCTAGGATCGAAGCCTTGGTTGAAATAAAACGGGCAATCACTGGTGTTTTGCCGTAACGCTTAAACGGTAAACCGTGGGACCATCTATCGGTCCGGGGCCTATTCTACCCTGATCCTTCCCACTGCTGCCTCCACGGCGTCCAGGATCTCACCGGATCGCAACACGTTTAGCATGGTTTCCATATCCTTGTACAGTTCCCGGTCTTGGTCCATGTAGGGCACATGACGCCGGATGATGCGATAGGCCTCCCGGGTGCCCTTACCGGCCTTCAAAGGTTGTTTTTCGGAAAGCAGGTCATAGGCTTGGGCCGCACAAAGCAATTCGATGGCAATGACGTTTTCAACATTGGTAAGAATCTGGCGGCTATGGCGCATGCCGATGGTGCCCATGCTTACATGATCTTCTTTATTGGCCGAGGTGGGAATGGAATCGACACAGGCCGGATGGGCCAGCACCTTGTTTTCGGAAACCAGTGCCGCGGCGGCATATTGGCCAATCATGTAACCAGAGTTGATCCCTCCCTGTTTAACCAGGAAAGCCGGTAGTTCGCTGAGCTGCGGATTGACCAATCGCTCGATGCGACGTTCGGAGACGCTGCCCAATTCTGCCAGCCCCATGGAAAGGTAATCGGCAGCCATGGCTATCGGCTGACCGTGGAAATTGCCGCCCAGGCGGACCTCCTCCGTATCGGCGAAGATCAGCGGATTGGTCGTGGTCGAATTAATCTCGATGTCGATCACCCGCCGGGCATGGGCCACCGCATCCTTGCTGGCACCATGGATCTGCGGGGCGCAACGAAGGGTGTAGGCGTCCTGGATCCGGGCACACCCTTCGTGGGAGGAGACAATCTCGCTGGCCTCGGTCAGACGCAGCATGTTGTCTGCAGTTACCAGCTGCCCTGGATGTGGACGAATCTGATGAATGCGCGGATCGAATTCGCTGTTGGAGCCCATGAGTACTTCCAGGGTCATGGCGCAGGCGATATCGGCCATCTTGGACAAACGCAGCGCATCATGCACAACCAAGGCCCCGATGGCTGTCATCACCTGGGTGCCATTGATCAATGCCAAGCCTTCACCCGCCGCCAGGGCCAACGGTGCCAAGCCAATCCGTTCCAGTACGGTGGCACCGGGCAACCGTTCTCCCCGGAAAAACGCTTCGCCTTTGCCGATAAGTACCAAACCCAAATGGGCAGTGGGAGCCAAATCGCCACTGGCACCCACCGACCCTTTTTCGGGCACCACCGGCGTGACACCCTGATTGAGAAATTCCAGCAGGTATCGAATGGTCTTTATGCGACATCCCGAATACCCCAGACACAGATCGTGAACCCGCAAAGCCATGATGGCTCGAACCACCGTGTCGGGAAGTGGGTCCCCCACGCCAGCGGCATGGCTCATAAGTATATTCTCTTGGAGTCGCTGGGTATCCTTTTCTGATATGATCACATTGCACAAAGCTCCGAAGCCGGTGGTGATGCCGTATATAACACGCTTTTCCTTAACCCAGCGCTCAATCAACCTGCTGGTGTTCGCCACGCGTGATTCTCCTGCAGCAGACACATCCACCCTGCGATTACAGCGGGCAACCCGCACCAGATCGTCGATGGTTATTTTCTCATTGTCTAAAAACAATGCATTCATATTGACTCCGCATTTTTTTTAAAAAAGGGATTGCCGGCAGCGTGGGTGTGGTCCCCAGGCGATTCATTGTTTTACGAAAACAGACGATCCACCGCTTGCTCGATGATCTTGTCATCGACCATGAAGGGAAGGGTAATCTGGTCACCGTTATCGTTGTTCAGGTTGTAATCCGCGGCAACCGCCATGGCATTGGGATTTCTGGCCCAATTGCGGCGGGCCACGCCGCCCATGACATCCCAATTCATGGCTGTACGGATAATGTTGTCCACCCGTCGGCTGCCATCCAAAACCAGGCCGAAGCCGCCATTGACGGCCTTTCCGATGCCGGTTCCTCCACCATTGTGCAGCGCGACCAATGACATGCCCCGGGCGGCGTTACCGGCAAAGCAGTGCGTCGCCATGTCCGCGGTCACGTTGCTGCCATCGCCAATGTTGGCAGTCTCCCGGAACGGGGAATCGGTACCACCGGGATCGTGATGATCCCGGCCCAGCATGATGGGTCCCACCTCTTTTTTTCTCACCATGGCATTGAACGCCAACGCAATACGCATGCGCCCTTGTGCATCCTGGTAGAGAATTCTGGCCTGACTGCCGACCACCAGACGGTTCTTACCCGCATCGCGAATCCACACATAATTATCCCGATCCTCCGGGCGCCGGTCGGGGTCGATACAACTCATGGCCATCCGGTCGGTTTTTTCAAGGTCTCGTGGATCACCGGACAAGCACACCCAGCGAAACGGCCCATACCCGTAATCGAAAATAGGTCCCATGATATCTTCAAAATAAGATGGAAAAATAAAGCCATCCTTGACATCGATACCGTTGCGGGCCACGTCTGTAACCCCGGCATCGAAAACAGCTTTTAGGAAGGCATTGCCGTAATCGAAGAAGTAGGCACCCCGTTGGGCCAGGGTTTGGATCAGACCGATGTGCACCTTGAGACTGGCATCCACCATTTTACGAAACGTGGGGCGATCGTTGGCCAGCAGCCGGGTGCGCGCTTCGAAGCTGATTCCCTGTGGACAGTACCCGCCATCGTAGACGACGTGGCACGAGGTTTGGTCAGAAAGCAAGTCCACGGCAATTTTCTCATCAACCAGATATTGCAACAGGTCCACAACGTTGCCGTGATAGGCAATCGATAGGGCGCGCTTTTCACGCTTGGCCGCCAGTGCGGCCTCGACAATTGCCTTAAGATCGGTCGAGACCATGTTCACCCACCCTTGGCGATGGCGCGTATCGATACGTGACCGGTCTACCTCGGCGACAATAGATACCGCGCCGGAGATTTCTGCCGCCTTGGGTTGGGCACCGCTCATGCCCCCCAGTCCCGACGAAACGAATAGCAGTCCACCCAGATTTTCCTCGGGCGGCACCCCGCACATTTTACGGCCAGCGCCCAAAAGCGTGTTGTAGGTGCCATGAACGATACCCTGGGGACCGATGTACATCCA
>JASFFF010000439.1:0-3763 GCA_050124445.1 Desulfosarcina sp. | reverse complement strand
ACCTTGCCGAACACGGCGGCATCGCCTATCCCGACTTCGGTGTCTCCACCCACGGCGGCATCTCAACCGTTTCCGGACCGCCGTCTTCGGGTCTGCCCAGTTATGCCTCATCGGCCAAACCGGTGACGCAATCATGAAATCATTAGTCCATACGGACGTTCGGCGACGCCGCTAACCCACCTGTTCCTCCCCACAAATGCACCTTGATACAGCCATTCGCGCTGCTTCAGGGTGCATTTTTTTAATATCCAGGTGCTATTGCACGCGCGCGCTTTTTCAATCAACAATTGCATAAATGTAGTTTTATAAAAATTTTAATTACAATTATGTATTCTTATTAATAATTGTTAAATTTGGCTCTTTTATTTTAAGCACATGTTATTATTTGGTATTATTTTATTTTTGATGGCTGGCACGCGGGTTGCTCTATGAGTTGGCTGTTGATTAGACGCAAAGGAAGTTAAGGTGACTGGTCCGAATCCATACAATATGTACGCCGATGCCTCCCTGGCCCTGAAAAACGGGCGCAAAGCACTCATCGACGATCTGCTGGCGGGAAACGCACCCGGTTTTCTGGATGACCATGCCCGGCTGATCGACGACTATTTTCGTCAAAGCTACGAAAAAAGTGTGGTGGGTCCCAAGATGGACATCGCCAAAAATCCATATGCGGTGGTGGCACTGGGGGGCTACGGTCGCGGCGAACAATGCGTCTTTTCCGATGTGGATCTGCTGTTTCTGTTCGAAAAAAAGGTTCCTCGTGTGGCCGAGGATTTGGTTCGCGAGATTGTCTATCCGCTGTGGGACATGGGGCTGGATGTGGGGCACGCCACGCGCTCCATCAAGGAGTGTGTCACCATGGCCCGTAAAGATTTCGAGGTGTTGACCGCCATCCTGGATGCCCGGTTCATTTGCGGCATGTCGCCCCTGTTCATCAAGCTGATGGATCTGATTCGTGCCAAGTTCATCAACCTGAAACCAGAGGTGATCATATCCTGGCTGGTGAAAACCAATCGTGAGCGTCACCGGCGCTTCGGCGATTCCTCCTACCTGTTGGAACCCAACTTCAAAGAGGGGCAGGGGGGGTTGCGTGACTACCACACCATGCTGTGGATCGCCAAAATCCGGTCCGGCATCAAGCAGCGCAGGGACCTGGAATACTACGGGTATTTCTCCCATGATGATTATGCGCGTCTGTCCCAGGCCCTGACCTTCATCTGGGACGTAAGAAATCGCTTTCACCTGATGATGAACCGCAAAAGCGACCAGATTCATCTGGAGCAGCAGCGCAAGCTGGCCGATGTCATGGGCGTGGCGGCGGTCAACGGTCACCTGCCCGTGGAACACCTGTTGGGCGATCTCCACAGTCACATGGAGTTTGTCAAGCAGCAGCATGAGATGTTTCTTTACGAGCTGGAGCAAAAAAAACGTCTCAAAAGGAAAAACAAGGGGCTAAAGAGCACCCAGGTCAAAGGGCTCAAATTCAACCGGGGCATGCTCAACTTCATCTCGCCGGAAACCATTCTCAACAATCCGTTGTTGCTTATCCATATCTTTGCCGAAAGCGCGGCCCAGAAAGCGCCGCTGAACAGTGAAGCCAAGCGCCTGGTAAAAGACTTTTGTCATTTGATAGATGACCGATTTAGAAGGGATCCCGAGGCGGCGAAGCAGTTTGAGCGCATTCTGATTCGTTCCTCTCGGGCCTTCGAGGTGCTCAATCAGATGCTCAATACCGGCTTTTTGGTACGTTTTATTCCCGACTTCAAGGACGCGGTCAATCGGATTCAGTTCGACCAGTACCATCTCTATCCGGTGGCGCGTCACCTGCTCTACACCATCAAAGTGTTAAAAGACATCGATAACGATGACCAGGCGGCGACCGACCCGCTGGCGAGCAGTCTTTATAAAGAACTGAAAAAAAAGAAAATGCTGCTCTGGGCGGCCCTGCTTCATGACATCGGCAAAGGGATACCGGAAAGCGGTCATTCCAAACGGGGCGCGATCCTGGCGGAAAACATCCTGCTGGAGAAAGGGGCCAGTACGGCGGATGCCAAAACGGTTGCCTTTCTGGTCAAACATCATCTGTTGCTTGTCAAAACGGCGACCCGGCGAGACATCAATGATGAAGAGACAGCCATCGGCCTGGCTCGAATCATCAAGAAGGCTGACCTGCTCAAGATGCTGTACCTGCTCAGCGTTGCCGATTCCGTGGCCACCGGCCCCAAGGCCTGGAATGACTGGACGGCTTCCTTGCTCAGGAATTTGTTTTTTAAAGTGCTCAACATCCTTGAGCATGGCGAACTGGCCACCGGACGCGCCGTTCGAAGCGTTGAGAAAAAACGGCAGGCGGTGATTGAGACCATGTCAGCCCAGACGGTGCCGGACCGGCCGGAGATGCTGCTCAAATTCATGTCGCCGCGCTACATGCTCTACATGCCGGCTGAAGTGATTCCTCAACACCTGCAGCTGTATGCCCGAATCGGTGATCGGCCGTTTGTCTGGCAGATCGAAAAATCGCCAAGGGAAGCAACCCGGACGGTGACCATCTGCGGCAAGGATCGCCCGGGACTGATATCAAATATCGCCGGCGTGCTGACGCTGAACAATATTAATATCCTCGACGTGCAGGTATTTACCTGGCGCAACAACATCGCCTTGGACGTTTTTGAAGTCACACCACCGCCGGATCCCATTTTTGAAGACGAGCGCTGGGAGCGCGCCCGTCGAAACCTTGAAGATGCATTGGCGGGCCGGTTGGATTTGAGCCACGCGCTGAGCCACAAAGATAAAGATGTCCTGCCGATTCGACCGGTTACCGCCGAGCGACCCACGGAGATCGTGGTGGACAACGATACATCAAGCTTTTTTACCATCGTCGAGGTGGTGACCTTCGATTTCCCCGGCCTGCTTTTTCGGGTGACCGACGCCCTGTTCAAATGTGGATTGGATATCTGGGTTGCCAAGATTGCCACCAAGGTGGACCAGGTGGTGGATGTTTTCTACGTGAGGGACTTTGACGGTCAGAAGGTGGACGCTCCGCAGCAGGTTGCTGCCGTCAAATCGGCTATCCTGGAGATTCTCCCGGGGGAAGATCCGGTCCATGGTTGAACCTTTCTCAAGGCGTATGTGACTAATCGATGAACCCAAAAAACAATGTTATGAGGAAACCGAGATGATCAAACTGAAGCTTGTTTGGCTGACACTGATGGTTGTATTGACAGCGACCCCGGCATTTGCGGAGGATGTTTTGAACACGGGTGACACGGCATGGATGATCGTTTCCACGGCGCTGGTCATGATGATGACCCCGGCAGGGCTGGCACTGTTTTACGGTGGCCTGTCGCGCTACAAGAATCTGCTCAACACCCTGGCCATGACCTTTGTCTCCTATTGCCTGGCCAGTGTCATCTGGATGATGTGGGGCTACACCCTGGCCTTTGGTTCAAGCCAGGGCGGCTTCATTGGCGGCCTGGAGCATTTTTTCATGTCTGGCATCGGTGTGGATAGCCTGTCCGGCTCCATCCCCACCTTTGTATTTGCGCTGTTCCAGATGACCTTTGCCGGCATCACCGTAGCCCTGGTGCTGGGCTCCATTGTCGATCGCATGAAATTCTCTTCCTGGATCGTTTTTACCATTCTATGGGTCACCTTCATCTATTGCCCCATTGCCCATTGGGCCTGGGGGGGCGGCTGGATGGGGCAGATGGGCGCGCTTGATTTTGCCGGCGGCACTGTGGTGCACATCAACGCCGGTGTGGCCGGT
>JASFFF010000438.1:0-3767 GCA_050124445.1 Desulfosarcina sp. | reverse complement strand
TACTGGTACCGGTGGGTTAGCGTCACCAACGGGCAAGGATGCGTCATTTAGCAAACGCATGACAAGCTGCTGAATCTACCCCTTGAGCAGCTGCCGCTTGGCCCTGTTGAACTCGTCGACGGTAATTAGGTCTTTTTCCAGTAAACGAGCCAGCTCCGTCAATTCAGAAACGTCCCGGTTGATCGAGGTGTCCGGGTCTTCAAGGCGGGGGACATCAATGGCCGCATCATGACCGATTGCCTGTTGTTGGGTGGGCTGGCCCAGCTTGACTGTGGCCATGCCTCCCAACAGGCTTACCTCCACGGACCGCCCCCTGAATACTGGATTTTTCAACGTCTCACGAAGGGATTTGCCTTCGGCACGCATACGCCGCATAAAAAGGAAGCCGGATAGGGCGACGATGGCAATTCCCCCAAGAACAATCCAGGGCATGTAATTGACCACACCTCGGAAGAAGAGCACCAGAATCGCCAAGCCGGCGATAAGCAGTACATGCAGTGCCAGTATAAGGTAGGCGAGCAGCACACTTTTAACCAGGCCGACGCCCTCTTTATTCTTTTCAAACATGAAACCACCAGGTTACGCTTTATCGCCATCAAGGCGCTCGACCAACTCACCATAGTAGCGCTGGGGAACATCGAAGGTGGCATCTGCGTCCCGCATGGCATTTAGCCTTAGAATAAGAAAGTTAAGCTTCTTTATGGTGCGGTATTTGTGGGCCGTGTCGGTCATGCCGGCAAGTAGATCCTCCGTGGCACGGATCTCCTTGCGCAATTGGATTTCAGGTGGCAGGCAGTCGGCATTTTTCAGGACCTTGTGCGCCAATCGCAGATCCTCTGGGATATGCCGATCGTCGTCCAGGCGCAGGGGCTGCCCGCTGCCGGGAAGATCCTCAAAGGCACCGTCGTCCTGGGCTTTCTTTATTCTGGATTCGATTATTTTTTCAAAACCGGGAAACATCCTTTTCCTCTCAACGGGCATGGTATCACGATATGCATCGTCGATAAACCGCATTCAAACGCCAAGCATAGGGACTATATTATACCGTCATGGCCGATTTCAAGGACTAATATAGCCTCGGGGGTGGAGATCTGGGAAAAGCACGGTCGGGGGATTATGGCTTGATCAGGCGACCGGTCAGACTTTTCGCGTACTGGCAGGCTTTTTCGACTACCTGTTTCAATTGTTCTGAATTTAGCGGAACCATGGCTTTGGTAGCTTCATCAAGTATCTCGCCCGAGGCGGCAACGTCAACACCCATGCCTGCCTGATTGGATATATGGTCCGCCAGATGCACAATATGGGACAGCAGGTGGTCACCGGCTGAGGAAGGCTGGTGGTGGTTTCGAATGCCGAAAGCGATCGATCGCGGCAGGCTCCATTTTTCGCACAATATCGCGGCAATCAGTGCATGATCGAAACCCAATATATCACGCTCCGCTTCGTGAACGCCCTTTTCCGGATATGTGGCATGGTATTGATCGAACAATGGTCTGCGCTCATGTACAACCGGATCCAGGATGATTTTTCCCATATCGTGAAGCAATCCTGCCATATAGGCGCTGTCCAGGGCATCGCTTCCCAATGCAGCGGCAATTTCACCGGAGGTGCAGGCCACGGAAATGGAATGACGCCACAGGTCCCCAGACGCTAGGCCATACCCTAGCATGGCTTTCCCCAAGACACCACCAGCACTCATGGCCGTAATCAGCTCGGCCAAGCGGCGCGTACCAAACAGGGCGGCGGCGTGCCGGATGGTAGAGACGTTGCCCCTGAAACCGTAATAGGCCGAATTGGCAACCTTTAGAATGCCGGCCACCATGGCGGGATCGGTTTCAATCACTTTGGCCAGTTGGCCGGGGCTGGTGCCCGGGAGTTTGATCAGCTTTTGAACCTGAATCATCACCTCAGGCATGGCCGGGAGCGAATTGGTTTCGGAAATAAGCTTGCGGATCAACTCACGCCCAGTAATGAAAACCGGTGCCGACGACGATTGACGCCACAACCGTGCAGGCCCCTTATCAACTTCGGCCGCTGCCGGGAAACCGACATTTTCCGCAGCATTGAGCCGGGTCAACTCCTGGTTGGCCTTATCCAGCCGATTGACCAGTTTTTCGATGATCTTATCTTTGAATTTTTCGCGGATTTCCGGACGAAGCTGTTCAAAAGCCACGTTGTCAAGCTTCAATGCGATCACCGACTCTTTTGCAGCAACATTGGCCGTTCGACGCGTATCGGTCAAAAAAGCCATCTCACCGAAAATATCCCCGGCCTTGAGAACCGCTAAAACAGTCCCCCCGGAAGCGCTGGTAACGGCAACGGTCCCCGTAAGGATGATAAACAGGCTCTGGTCACTGCTGCCCTGGCGAATCAGCAGCTCCCCTGGCGCATACACCCTGAAGTGGGTGTCGTCGGACACCATCTGCCGTTTCTCATTCGTTGTGAATGAGCTGAAGAAGCTGAGCCGCTCGATGATCGGCAAAATCTCTACGCGTTTACTGTCCATGAGACCTTTTGTCGCGGGCAATTGCCACTGAATGGTTTCAATTGAGCCGGTGCCGTTGACTGCAATGCAATCTGAACGGGTACACCCCGTTATTGCCCTTGTATTGGATTATCGGCCGGTTATCCAAATTCATGAGCCTGTCCTGCAAGAAGCGCTTCGTGGCGGCCAGGCCGCGGTCTGCCAACAAGGGGACAATACTGCTTGATCCGGTGAATAAAGTGTGTCATTCACAATCATCTATACACCGGGGGGTGCAATGGGTCAGGGATCGGGCAACAGGAGGGGGCGTCGTATTCATGTCAGGGATCTGACCATATCCCTCAACGGAAAAACCTACCGCATCTTCAATATCAATGAATATGGGTTGGGGTTTTTGATCGACTCGCCCGAAGCAATTCAAATCGGAGCCGAAATCGCTCCGATAATCATCAAAGGCAACAATCCTGTACGCGTGTCCGGGATTGCCCGTCACATCTCACAGCTCAATCCTTCTGGCAGGCCGCTGGGGTTTCAATCAGGCTGGGTTTGCGGGTTGGAATTCACTGCCCGCTACGACCCTGGGGGAAGCAATCTGTTGAGACAGTACATCGCTGAAATAATGGGACTCGAAACCGAAGACAGCGACAACTGAACCAGCCCTGTTGCCGCACGTGGCCGCCTGTGCAAACTGAAAAGGCTGCAACCCATTAGGATTGCAGCCTTATATCTTTTTTGGTGGCGATGCAGGCTATATAATTTAATCGTTAAAACTATGTATTTATTATAAATTAAATATAACTTGACTTGTTGTTACCCCCATAGTTACCCCCAAAAAATCTTTCATTATGCATCAACTTTGGGCACCGAAACTGACGATTACCCACCTTCCAAAAAATCTATCCAATAACGGACTGCCCCGACTATTTTTGACGATACGAATCTTTTTTTACAATTGTTGGCCGGTTGGTTCCCATAACTTTTGCCGGCGGAGTTGGCAAACTGGCTCAGGAGGAGGGCGGCGTCGGCAGGGCTTCGTATTTTGCCTGCTGCAGATCGGAAGGATCCGCTTGTGTCCACTCGTACCCACTGTTCGTCGGGTACGGTATAGGGGGCGGGGCCAGGAGCCTCTCGTTTTTCAAACGCAAGCTCAGGTTGTAGTAGTGAGGCCTTAATGGGATAATGGTCGCTGACATGTTTCCAAGTCTCCTGGTGGAAAAGATACTCGGAGCATCCGGTTGTTGTCAAACAGGTTTCCCCCGATGTGGACCACAAGCAGCCACAG
>JASFFF010000437.1:0-3784 GCA_050124445.1 Desulfosarcina sp. | reverse complement strand
GATTCTGTTCCGGGGGACCACATGACGATCGATGATTTCCTTGGTGATATAGGGCACCGACAATTCAAGCAGCGAGATGGCCACCACCAGCATCACTGACAGGGCCAGCTTCAGCCGATGCGGACCGGCGTAGGGCCAGATCCGACCCAGCAGCTTCAGATCGTATGACTTGCCCAAGCGGCGCTCTTCATCGTAGCCGTAATCAAAGCGCATCTTCCAGCTCCTGCAACCGAAAGGCCTTGGCGTAGTAACCATCGGCCGCCATCATTGTATCATGGTTGCCGGCAGCCGTGATCCGGCCGTCTTCCATGACCACGATTTGGTCTGCGTGACGCACGGCTGACAAACGGTGAGAGGCGATGACCAGGGTCTTGTTTCCGGCCATCGACACAAGGGTATGGATGATACGGGCAGCGGTACGGGTATCGACCTGGCTCACCGGGTCATCGAGAATCAGGATGGGAGATTCGTCAATCAGGGAACGGGCCAAGGCTACGCGCTGTTTCTGTCCGCCGGAAAGGATAACCCCTTTTTCTCCCACCACGGTAT
Organism: Desulfosarcina sp.; assembly: GCA_050124445.1. Lineage (GTDB taxonomy): Bacteria > Desulfobacterota > Desulfobacteria > Desulfobacterales > Desulfosarcinaceae > Desulfosarcina. The sequence goes on along the minus strand of JASFFF010000437.1, from coordinate 3,235 downwards.
CAAATCCGTCGGGCAGTTCGGCAATGGTTACGTCAAGGGCCGCCAGACGCGCCGCTCGATGAAGATCGGCGTCGCTGACCTGTTGGTTGCCAAAGGTGATGTTTTCCCTGACGGTACCGGCGAACAGGAATGGTTCTTGGGGGACAATGGTCATGAGGGCCCGCAAATGATCGGTCCTTAGTTGACGCACGTCAAGGCCATCGATGCGTACGGTCCCTTCTTTGGTGTCGTAAAGGCGCATGAGCAATTGCAGCAGCGTGGATTTGCCCGAGCCTGGCGGCCCCACGATCCCCAGGGTACGTCCCTTTTCAAGGGTGAGGTCGATTTGATGGAGAACCGCACCGCGCTTCTCATCGTAGGCAAAACTGACCTTGTCGAAAACCAGGTTTCGTTCAAATGAGACAATGGGACAGGCATCCTTGGCTTCGGTCAATTCCGTGCGGGTGCTGAAGATGCGGTCGAGCCGATCCAATGAGGCCCGACCGCGCTGAATGAGGTTGGTTACCCAACCCAGCGCCATCATGGGCCAGGTGAGCAACCCCAGATAGCTGATAAAGGCCACGAAATCCCCGGGTGTGATGCGAGCGAACACGGTTTGGCGGCCGCCCTGGAACAGTACGATGGCCATGCTCAAATTGGTGAGCAGCAGCATCAGTGGAAAGAAAGCCCCGGTGACTTTTACCAAGGCGATATTTTCGTTTACATAGGCATTGGAAACCCGCTCAATTGTCTGTTTTTCGGCTTTTTGAGCGTTGTACGCCATGACGACCCGAATGCCGGCAAAGCGCTCTCTGACCGATTCCGTGAGTTCGCTAAAGGCGCCTTGAACGCGCTTGTAGTGGCGGTGCATGCGTCGACTGAAAAAACGGGTGCCCAGGACGATCAGGGGCATGGGGATGAGTACGTATAAGGTCAATTCCAGGTTGATATAGACCATGAATCCGATGGCTGCCGATCCGAGGAAGACGGCATCGTTCAGGGCAACCAGTCCCATACCGGAAGCCATGCGGACTTGTTGGATATCGTTGGTGGCGTGGGCCATCAGGTCCCCGGTGCGTACCCGGTCGAAGTAAGACGGCGACAAGTTTTGAATATGCTTGAATAGGCGGTTTCTCAGCGCCTCCTCGGTCTTGCGAGCAGTTCCCAGCAGGCAGCGCCGCCAAAAGAATCGGAAAAAACCGATGCACAACCCAAGGGCCAGGATGGTCAGGGCAAACGCCAGCAGATCCCGGCGGTTGACATGTAAAAGGGTCAGATCGTCCACCGCCCGTTTGATGACGCGAGGGATGAACAATTGCAGCAGGTCCACGATGATCAGGCACAGCATGCCAAAAATGATCCGGTAGCGGTTGGCGACCAGGTATGGCTTGATTAAGGCGAAGGATCTCATCGGTCCTCGTCAGCGGGTGTCGTCATTCGTGAAAGGAACAAGCCAACCGAAAGCCGGCGGCTTTTCCCGACGTATTGGACGTGAGCCTCACCGACCACTCACACGGCGGGTGGCTTCGGTTTCCGGCCAATGAGCCGGAATGACATAGGCACATCCGTTGCAGAATGCTTGCGGTGGCTAGTCGGTGCAGCGCGCCCGGTTTGAACCGCAGCAACGAGCGCATTCCCCGCCGCTTGCCGAAGCCAAGCGAAGGTCCCGCTTGTCGGAGCGGCGGGGTAAACGAGCGAACACAAAAATGGACCAAATCCCCTACGGTCGAAGATGCTTCCCACGTTGCTGCGAGGTTCATCAAAAGGACCAACAAAGGTAAAGCAGGAACAGAAGGTGGTCAAACGCAATCGGGCCAGCGGTGCGCCGAAAATCGATCGACCGACCTCATGGGTTTGGCACCTTTGAAGGATAAATGGGAGGCAGTAGACTGACCGATGAAGCGTTTGAAGCCAGCAGCGTTTTCTATCGCACCATGGCGCAGCAGCATTATATGGTTGGCCGCGCCTGCCAGCAAACGTATTTTCAAATGGCTGTCCATGCTCACCATCTGCAAAAAATCCCGGCTGCGGCCAGAATCTGTTGGATGGGGCGGCCCGTTGTTTGCGCCACCTTGTCATGGATGATCCACGCTGCTCGCCGCCGGCGGTCGATGGCAACGGCAGCTGCTGAATCAGGTGCGACCTGTTTCAGTTTGGCATCAAACCGCCGACCCAGTCCAACCACGGTCTCTCCAGTGACGAGCTTGTCCGCCAGATAGACGAGTTGGGCTTCATCCACAGGTGTTCCCGATGAGACGGACATGTCCATGTGCGTGGCGACGATGGCGGCCATGGCAGGGAATCCCATCGCATTCAACAGGTCGGCGCCGCTGGCCGCATGGTTGGTCTGATGCTTGGCCAGGTCATGGACAAGGGCGGCGGTGTAGACCAGGTCCGTATCGATGTCGCTGCGGATCTTACGTACCGCTCCTGCCAGCGCCCGTGCCACCCGTGCCACTTGACGGCAGTGATTGATGACCGGGACCGGCAGCCGGACGACCTGCTGCATCAGTATCCGGCACTCATCGGGGGAGAGCATGTGGGATCGTCCCAAGCGGATCGACAACCCCCTAAAATCCTGCGCTGTGTCCATGTCCAGCAGTACGCCTTCATCGGCCACCGGAATGGTTTGTGCCCGTGTATCGTATTCTGCCAGAAGGGACCGTAACCCACCCCTGCCGTCATGGGAGAGAATTTCCGCCTTGATGCCCGTGTGGATAAGCGGCGGGTGCCCCCGCCGGCCGTCGTAGACCGGATGGGCTACCGGGGATGGGTTGGCCTCGAAGGCCGCCATCAATACCGCCAGGGTGTGCGGCCGTACCAATGGCATGTCGACCGGATGAATGAAAAATGCCCGGGTTTTTGCAGACAGCGCATTTATTCCCGCTTTTACGGACGAGAACATGCCCTTTTCCGGGTTCGGGTTGCGGACGACCTGCACCGGCTGACCGGCCAAGGCCGTGGCCACGCGCGTTGACTGGTATCCGGTTACGACATGAATGTCCGTCACTCCGGTTTGCCGGTAGAGGGCGACCACGCGCTGCAGGACCGACTGTCCGCCAAGCGAAAGCAAGGGTTTGAACCGGTGCATACGCCGAGAAAAACCGGCGGCAAGAATGATGACGGATACGGCTCGGAATCGGGACATGGTTACCCCATTGGTCGCACCACCGATGGGCTGGTTGGCGGCACTGTCGGCAGGCCCGACATGGCAACAGGCAGCCGGAATAATAATCAAGTCTGCGTTAGCCGGGGC
>JASFFF010000436.1:0-3798 GCA_050124445.1 Desulfosarcina sp. | reverse complement strand
TGGATCCCAAACGATCGATGCGAAGGACGAACACATGAGCAAACCAATTAAAAATGCCATCTCCCCGACACGGGCGGAGGACTATCCGGAATGGTACCAGCAGGTCATCAAGGCATCAGACATGGCCGAACGCGCTCCGGTTCGCGGATGCATGGTCATTAAACCGTGGGGATACGCCCTGTGGGAAAACATTGTGGCCCAGATGGACCGCATGTTTAAAGCCACCGGTGTGAAAAACGCCTATTTCCCGCTTTTTATTCCGATCAACTTTTTGGAGCAAGAGGCAGAACATGTGGAGGGATTTGCCAAAGAATGCGCCGTGGTCACCCATCACCGCCTGGAGCAGGGACCCGATGGCGGCCTGGTGCCCGGCGGTCCCCTGACCGACCCCTTGGTGGTACGCCCCACCTCAGAAACGATCATCGGTGACTCCTTTTCCAAATGGGTGAGCAGTTATCGCGACCTGCCCTTGCTGATCAACCAATGGGCCAATGTGGTTCGATGGGAAATGCGCACGCGCATCTTTTTGCGCACCAGTGAATTCTTATGGCAGGAGGGGCACACCGCCCATGCATCGGACAGCGAAGCCATCGAACGCACCCATTTGATGCTCAAGGTGTACACCCGCATGGTAGAGGATTATCTGGCCCTGCCGGTCATACAGGGGCGCAAGACAGCGGCGGAGCGCTTCCCCGGTGCCGTGGACACCCTGTGCATCGAAGCCATGATGCAGGACCGCAAGGCGCTGCAGGCAGGCACCTCCCATTTTCTGGGACAAAACTTCGCCAAAGCCTCCAACATCCGATTCCAGACTGAGAAGGAAACTGAGGATTTTGCATGGACCACCTCATGGGGTACGTCCACCCGTATGATCGGTGGGTTGATCATGGCCCATGGCGATGATGACGGTGTCATCATGCCACCGCGGGTGGCGCCGGCACACGTTGTCCTCTTGCCCATTTACCGCAAACCGGAACAACGGCAACAGGTCATGGATTATGTAGACAAGCTGGCCGCCGCCCTTAGGGAGATCGAATATGCCCATCGAAATCTGGTGGTCGAGATAGATGACCGCAATATCGGCGGTGCCCGCGGTTGGGATTGGATTAAAAAAGGGATCCCGCTTCGGGTGGAAATCGGACCGCGGGATATTGACCAAGACTCCGTTTTTGTCGGCCGGCGTGATAGGCCCCATCGCGATAAGACCGCCATTCCACGGCAAGCGTTCCTATCCCGACTTCCCGAAATCATGGACGACATCCAGAATCATCTGTTCCAGCGGGCCAGCCGTTTCAAAGACGCACACACCCGCCTTCTGGACGATCAAAAAGCATTTTATGACTGGTTTACACCCAAAAATAGTGAAAAACCCGAAATCCACGCCGGTTTTGCCATGTCTCACTGGTGCGGCGATGCGGCCTGCGAAACCAAGATCAAATCAGATCTCAACGTCACCATCCGCTGCATCCCGCTGGATGCACAAAGGGAGACCGGAAATTGCATCTGCTGCGGCAAAACCGGCGATGCTCGGGTTGTTTTTGCCAAAGCCTATTGATGGATAGCCCGATTGAACGTATTCAAGAACCGCCATGATTCGAATCACCGACATCCTCGATAAAGTCACCGACAACATTCCGGATGCAGATGTAGACATCATCGACCGCGCATACATCTTCTCGGCTCAGGTTCATGATGGTCAAACGCGTCTGTCTGGTGAGCCCTATCTATCCCACCCCTTGGAGGTGGCCGGCATTCTGGCGGACATGAAATTGGATGCGGTGAGCATTGCCGCCGGACTGCTGCATGACGTCATCGAGGATACCCATGCCACCGAGGCCGAAATTGGTGAAATTTTCGGTCCCGAGGTGCTGCATATCGTATCCGGGGTGACCAAGTTGAGCAAGCTGCCCTTCAACAGTGCCCAAGCCAGGGAAGCGGAGAGTATTCGTAAGATGCTGTTGGCCATGGCCGACGACATCCGGGTGATTCTCATTAAACTGGCTGACCGGCTGCACAACATGCGCACGCTGCAATTCCATAAGAGTACGGCCAAAAAGAAAAAAATCGCCAGGGAAACGCTGGACATCTATGCCCCCATCGCTGCCAGGCTGGGTATCTACTGGATAAAAAACGAGCTTGAAAACCGCTCTTTTCAATTCATGGAACCGGAGGCATACGAGGATATTCGGCGACGCGTCGCCAAGGACAAGGAAGATCGCGAAAACTATGTGGACACCGTTCAGCGCTACATCACGACAAAACTGGATGAAAACGGCTTACAGGCCGAAGTGCGGGGCCGCTACAAGCATTTTTTCAGTATCCATCAAAAGATGCTCACCCAAAACCTGCCCTTTGAAGAAGTGTACGATATTATTGCCTTTCGAATTATCCTGGACACCGTGCCCCATTGCTACGAAGCGCTGGGACTGATGCACAGCCTGTGGCGGCCCATCGCCAAGAAGTTCAAAGATTATATCGGCATGCCCAAACCCAACATGTACCAGAGCCTGCACACCACCGTTATCGGCCCCTTCGGTGAACGCATAGAGATCCAGATTCGTACCTATGAGATGGATAAAGTGGCCAAATCGGGCATTGCTGCACACTGGAGCTACAAAGAGGGCCGGGTCATCGACGAAAATGTTTCCGAAACCTTCGCCTGGGTTCAGAATTTGGTGGAGAATCAGGAGGCCTTCAGGGACCCCAATGAATTTTTAGAAAATGTGCGCATCGACCTTTTCCCCGACGAGGTCTATGTATTCACCCCCCAAGGAGAGATCAAATCACTGCCCAAAGGCGCCACGCCGGTGGATTTTGCCTATTTAATTCACACGGAAGTAGGCAACCAGTGCGTGGGCGCCAAAGTGAACGGTCGGATGGTCCCGCTAAAATACGAACTCCAAACAGGAGAGATCGTTGAGGTCATTACCAGTAAGGGACACCATCCATCAAAGGACTGGCTCAACTTTGTCAAGACCGTCAAGGCGCGTTCACGGATTCGACAATGGATTAAGACCCAGGAAAAAGAGCGCAGCATCTCTTTGGGGCGCGAGATGTGTGAAAAGGCCTTTCGCAAGTATCGCTTGAACTTCAATACCCTGATCAAGTCCGAAGAGATGCAAAAGGTCGTGGAAACATTTGGATTTAAGCAAATAAACGATTTGATTGCCAGCGTCGGCTACGGCAAAATCACCCCTTTGCAGATCGTCCGAAAAATCACGCCCAAGGAAACAGCCGATGAAACCGAATCGCTATTCAGCAAAATCGTTTCCAAAAAGAGGAAGAAAAAAGACAAAGGTGGGGTGGTCGTCAAAGGCGTGGATGACGTTCTGGTCCGATTCGGCAAATGCTGTCAGCCGGTTCCCGGCGATCCAGTTACCGGCTACATCACCCGGGGACATGGGGTGACCGTTCACCGCGCCACGTGTGTCAATGCACTCAAGATGACGCCGGAACGCCAGATCGAAGTCGAATGGAATCAGGAGACAACCGAATCCTACCCGGTAAAAATTCTGGTGAGATCCTATGATCGGGTTGGCCTTCTGGCGGATGTGGCGTCAAATATCACCAAGAACGGAGCCAATATACTCAGTGCTCACACCGAGACCCAGGAGAACCAGACCGTGGACAGCTACTTTTCCCTGTCAGTCAAGGGCACCGACCATCTGTCCAGTGTAGTGGAATCGTTGAAGCAGGTGAAGCAGGTACTGGAAGTCAAGCGCCTGGGATAGTTCATCCCGGATATGGCCGCCAACGGAAGCGACCGCTTGACGGAAATTTCAGGCACAACCCGGGTTA
>JASFFF010000435.1:0-3799 GCA_050124445.1 Desulfosarcina sp. | reverse complement strand
CCGCCGGGGGATGAACCCGGTAAGTGAATAGGTATTGGTGAGCAAGGCTTTGCCCGGCTTCAGCTTTTCCTCGAAAACCTGGTTGAGCGTAAAGGCCTGCTGCTCTAAAAATGCAATGGTTTGCGCCGTTGTCTCCACAGGGGTTCCCAAGGGATAGTTGATCTCGGCAATCACCCAGTCGCTGTCGCCTTTGGGCATGAAGATGAACGGCACATAGCCGCCGCGAAGGACGCCCAGGCTGATAATCAAGACCCCGAGGCCGATGGAAAAGGTAAAATAGCGATTCTGCACCACGTAGTGCAGGATCGGTGTATAGATCCGGTCGATGGCAAACTGAAGACCGCCTTCGATGGCGTCCCTGATGCGTGCGTGAATCGAACGGCCGATCGTCTCACCGGCGCGCTGACTGCGCAGCAGCGCGCCTTCCAGGTGTGCCGGCAGGATAATCAGGGCCTCTCCCAAGGAGACGATTAAAATGGCGATCACCGCCCGGGGCATGACGCTGATGAATTTTCCCATGATGCCGGCAATGAACATCAGCGGAGTAAACGCCACCACCGTGGTGGTCACGGCCATGACCACCGGTCCGCCGACTTCACCGATGCCGTCCACGACGGCCCGATCCGGTGATTTTCCCCGGCCGTAGTGCGTAAAGATATTCTCGCCCACGATGATGGCATCATCCACCAGGATCCCCAGGGTCATGATGAAGGCGAACAGGGAAATCATGTTGATGGTCTCGCCACTATAGTCCAGCACCATGAAAGCGCCCATAAAGGAGATGGGTATGCCCACGGACACCCAGAAGGCCAGGCGCAGGTTGAGAAACAGGGCAAGGACGATAAAAACCAGCACAATCCCCTGAAAGCCGTTGCGAAGCAACAGATCGATGCGGTCCCGCACCATTGTGGACAAGTCGAACCAGGTAGCTAGCTCAACGCCGGCCGGTACCCGATCCCGATTGTCAGCCACGTATCGTCGCACCGCATCGGAGATGGCAATCACGTCTTCCTGATTCGTACGGTTGACTCGTACCAGCGCTGCAGGTCGGCCATTGAAACGGGCCTTGATGTCCGTATCCTCGAAGCCATCGATGACCGTTGCCACATGCCCCAGGCGCACAACGGCCCCGTCGGCGTCGGTGATCAACGGCAGATCCTCGAACTCCCTGCCGGTGTACAGCTGCCCTTTGGCACGCACGAGAATTTCACCATGTTCGGTCTTGACGGCGCCGCCGGGCAAATCAAGGCTGCCGGTTCGGAGCGCCTGGACGATCTGGTCGAAACTCAGGCCGTATCGCCGCAGGTTTTTCTCGGACACCTCCACGGCAATCTCATAATCTCGGACACCCACCACGGACGCCAGGGAGACGGGCCCGGTGTCTACCAGTTCGTCTCGGATGCGGTCTGCCGTCTGACGCAGCAATTTCTCAGAAACGTCACCGTAGACGGCCACGGTAATGGCCGGGTTGCGGTTGATGATCTCGGTGATGATCGGATCCTCGGCTTCCTCGGGGAAGGTATCGATGAGGTCGACCTCATTTTTGATATCTTCCATGATCTTCTGGACATCGGCCCCTTTCTCCAACTCTACGGTGACCGATCCGAGGCCTTCGCGGGCAGCGGAAATCGTTCGGGTGATGTTCTCGATGCCTTTGATTTTCTCTTCAATTTTGATGCAGATTCCCTCCTCTATCTCAGCCGGACTGGCGCCTGGATAGGGCACGGAAACATTGACCATATCCAGGGCAAACTGAGGGAACATCTCCCGTCGCATGTTCATCACCGTCAGCAAACCGGCCACGATGATGAAAATCATGATCAGGTTCACCGCCACGCGATTATTGACGGACCATTGGGCGAGAAGCTTCATAGAGGACCGGAAATCTGAGGACGGATGTCGGAAATCATACCTTGGCTGCCTTTTATAATCCATGCAGCGTCATTGGTCACGTGATACCTCCGAATCTGTGGTAATGGTTTGATCTATTTTTTCCAATTCTTCATCAATCGAAACAGCATGGCATTGACACGATCATATCGCGCATCAAGTCGAATACAATCATCATTATTCATATAGCCACAGTCTTTGGCGAAAGACAGCCACCCCCGGGTTTCCTCGGAAGAACCTAGCGCATCGTTAAGATGCCGCAAAAATACATTCTCGTACTTTCGTTTGGCATAGCCTTCGCGAATATTGATGGCTACCGATCTCGAAGACCGCCTAATCTGATCGGACAGCGAATAGACCTCCTCTTTGGGGAAATGAACGGAGAGCTTGAAAATATGCATGGCCAGCGAATACGCCAAACGGTACACGTCCAGATCCTTGATGGTTTTGATGGCCATATTATTTCCTTGTCTACCAATTAGGTAGGCCTCAGAAAACGGTCATCCGACATCCGTCCTAGAGCCTATGATCTCCGTTCTTCGTATTCAATCTTCTGTCCACTGTTCTGGGGCCTCAGTCCTCTGCCCTCTGGCCTCCGTTATCCGTCTTCAGCCGTATTCTCATCCCGGAAACCGCACCAGACAACGGCGTGGTGACGATCAGATCGCCGTCGGCCAAACCGTCGCTGACCAATACCGCCGTTTTAAAACGGCGCAGAACCGTCACCGGCTGGACGCTGAGCTGATCGCCGACGGCAAGAAAAACCGTATCACCATCACGAATCAGGTGCCGCGGCAGCCGGTGCACATGCTTCACCAGGCGGCCTTTGATCCTCACGGTGACAAACATGCCGGGCTTTAAGCGGCCGGCATCAATGGCGTTTGGTTCCTGTCTGACGGCTTCGTCAACCTCGATAACCACAGGCAAGGTCCGGGTGGTTGCATCCAGGGTCGCCTTGACCCTTGCCAAACGGCCTTTCCACCGCTGCGGCGTCGGCGTTTCGCTGAACAGCACTTCAACTGACCGCTCCTTCTCGGATGCCGTGTCATTGCGCAGCCAGACCAGTTCAGCCATTGGAATCTTCACCTCAATATCAAAGGCACCGGCGCGATAAACCTGTCCAACCGTTTGACCGGCATTTACATGCTGGCCGATTTCTACGCGTTTATCTGCCACCCAGGCATCGAAGGGGGACGTGATCTGACAGCGCTCTAAATTAATGACAGCTTGCTCGGTGGCCACTTTGGCCATCTCCAATTGGCTCTGTTGGCGAACCCGGTTGGGACCGATCAGCGCCAGCTGGTTTTCCAGCGACTGCAACCGTTCACGGCTGGTGAGATACTGCCGATCGGCCTTGTCCAGGACGCTCTGGGGGGTTACATCCATTCCGGTCAGCTTTTTCAACCGCTCGACCTCCGCCAGCGCCAGGGCCACATCCGATCGGGCCAGCTTGATGCTGGCATTGAGATTGCGCTCATCCTGCTCCAGGCGATCCAGTTCGGCCCGGGCCTGGCGGATGCCCACCTTGGCCCGTCGCACGGCCAGTTCGTAGTCCCGCGGATCGATGGTGAGCATCACCTCGCCGGATGGCACGAAACCGCCTTCGGTGAAGGCTGGGTGCATGGCCACGGCCTGTCCGCGGACTTCTGTCACCAGGCTCAATGATTCGCGGGGAGCAACCGTTCCGTATGCCTCGACGATCATGGGCAATGTCTGTGAATGCGTGCGCATCACCTCGACCAGGCGGCCATCCAAGGGTCGTTCCTGTTTCTCGGCCCTGGGTCGCAGGCGCACCAGCACGACGGCGATGGCCACCGACACCAGCAGCACCACAACAACACGAACAGTTTTAAACAGCGTCCCTTTTTTCATCAGATTGCCCCTTTTCGTCTGCATGCATCAGCACCAC
>JASFFF010000434.1:0-3803 GCA_050124445.1 Desulfosarcina sp. | reverse complement strand
ATTCGGTTCGAAGGTAGCGATAGCCATGAAGGCCAAATCCATGGTACAAAAGGCTGGTGGACATGATGGTCTCCTTTTTCTGGATGTTTTGGCGAACACCCATGGAAACCTGATTGTCCACATTTTTTCAATTTGAAAGTACGTTTTAGTCGGATGAATGCCCGATCTCACTCTCCGTAGAGGGAATTCGTTCTCAGGTACGCTTCAACCGGAAGAACCTTATCTATGAACGCAAACGAAAATGAAGGGGGTTAAAATGAATGTCATGAAGGGGTTGCTTATTTTCGGAATGGTTGTCTGCCTTTCAGGTCTTGTTCTAACATCACCGGCTGAAGCCCAGAGGGGCTATGGCATGTATCACGGCATGTGGGAAGGCGGATCGGGCCACCATCGGGGCGGTGGATGGAGTTATTGCCCTTATTGCGGTGGTCGGCTTGACGAGCGGGACGACTACCACGGTCGGGGCGGACACCACAGAGGCCGCGGAATGATGATGCCAGACTATGACCGATACGACCGACGCAGCATGATGGACCCCGGCTACAGGAGAGACTACCGCCGTTACGACGAACCGCTTAAGAAGGAGGAGGCCAAGCAACAGGTGGAGGAAATGCTCGACAGAAGCCGAAACCCCAATCTGAAAAGCGGTAATATAGAGGAAAAAGAAAAATTTTTCGTCGTAGAGATCGTGACCCAGGACGGTTCCCTGGCAGACAAAATTGAGGTAGACAAGGAAACCGGAATGATGCGCTCGGCCTATTGATGATTAAGCACTATACTTTCAGTTCTGATTTCATTCCTGATGCGACCGATCAACTTTAAATTTGCTTTAAATTAGCTTGCGGCGCGCCACAGAGGTTTTTTTCGAAAGGACGATAGAAAATACAGCGCGAGCATCTTTTGGTAATGGAGGCTGCAATGGGTGATACGGTCGAGAGAGTTGATTCTAATGCTGAGTTCGAGGATCTGGTCTGCGGTATGACGACCGATTCGCCGGAGAAATACATCGCCTACGAACACGAAGGAAAAACCTTCTACTTTTGCAGCGATTCATGTCTGAAGAAGTTCAAAACGGACCCCGATCGTTACCTCTCTCCAAAGAAAGAGAGGGCAGAAAAAGAAGACCAGTCATCGGATGCGGATACTGGAGATGAGACCGTCTACACCTGCCCCATGCACTCGGAAGTTCGGCATAAAGGACCCGGGGATTGTCCCAAGTGTGGCATGGCCCTCGAGATGGAAACACCCCAAAAACGGAAGACGAGTACCGGATACACCTGCCCGATGCACCCTGAAGTGGTGCAGGACAGCCCCGGTGACTGCCCAAAATGCGGTATGGCCCTGGAGCCCAAAACCGTTGCAGCTGAAGAAGAGCAAAATGCGGAGTACCTCTTCATGCGGAATCGGTTCTGGGTATCCGCGGTCCTGACGCTCCCTGTCATGCTCATTGCCATGCGCGATATGCTGGGACTGGCGTTCCTGGAACAGGTCTTCGGTGCGTCTGTCCTGCACTGGATGGAATTCGCATTAGCGACACCGGTTGTCTTGTGGGGAGGCTCGATCTTCTATGTGCGTGCATGGAAATCCATTGTCTCACGTAATCTGAACATGTTTACCCTGATCGGTATGGGCACTACCGTCGCCTACGCCTACAGCGTTGTGGCCGTGCTTTTTCCTAATATCTTTCCGGACGCCTTTCGGGCTGAAGACGGCACCGTGGGCGTTTACTTCGAGGCGGCGGCGGTAATTGTCACCCTTGTGCTATTGGGACAGATGCTCGAACAAAGAGCCCGTAGCCGTACCGGGGCCGCCATCAAGGCCCTGCTGGAGCTTGCCCCGAACACTGCAATAAAAATCGAAGAAGATGGTAGTGAAAAGGAGGTCCCGCTGGAGGAAGTTGAAACGGGCGACCGGCTCAGGGTCAGACCCGGTGAAAAGGTCCCGGTGGATGGAGAGGTTATGGAGGGCTCCAGCAACGTGGATGAGTCAATGATCACCGGAGAGCCGCTCGCGGTCGAGAAACGGAAGGGGAACCCGGTAATCGGTGGCACAGTTAACGAAAAGGGATCTTTCATAATGAGAGCGGAACAGGTCGGCTCCGACACGGTACTTTCCCAGATCGTGCAGATGGTGGCCGAAGCCCAGCGCAGTAGAGCCCCCGTCCAGAAAATGGCCGACCGAGTCGCGACCTGGTTCGTACCGGCCGTCATCCTTGCTTCAGTGGTCGCCTTTACGGTCTGGTCCTTCGTCGGACCGGAACCAAGCATGGCCTACGCCCTGATCGCGGCAGTTTCCGTGTTGATCATCGCCTGTCCTTGCGCGCTTGGCCTTGCGACTCCCATGTCGATCATGGTGGCCACCGGCAAGGGTGCAAGCTTGGGAATACTGTTTAAGGACGCGGAAGCCATCGAAACCATGCGCATCGTCGACACGCTGGTGGTCGACAAGACCGGAACGCTCACCGAGGGAAAACCGAAGCTGACCGACGTGATGCCTGTCAAAGGGACGAGCGAAAAAGACCTGCTCGGCTATGCCGCCGGACTGGAGAAAGCAAGCGAGCATCCCCTTGCGGAGGCCATCCTCTCCGGCAGCGAGGAAAAAGGGATCGATCCACTAAAGGCCAAAGACTTCGAGTCCCACACCGGAAAAGGCGTTTCCGGAAAGATAGGCGGAAACCAAGTGCTGCTGGGAAACCGGCGGCTGTTCAAATCCTTCGATGTCGATACCGTCGAACTGGAGCCGGAGGCCCAAAAACTTCGAGCCGAGGGAAAGACCGTCATGTTCGTCGCCGTCGACGGAGAGGCCGCCGGGACCGTGAGCGTTTCGGACCCGATCAAGGAAACCACGCCCGAAGCCATTAAAAAGCTGCACGACGAGGGCATTCGGATCGTCATGCTCACCGGCGACAACGAGGCCACGGCAAAGGCGGTGGCCGAAAAACTCGGCATCGACGACTTCGTGGCCGAGGTGATGCCAGAAGACAAGGCCGAGGCGGTCAAGCGCTACCAGGAAGAAGGCCGTGTCGTGGCCATGGCCGGAGACGGAATCAACGACGCCCCAGCGCTGGCCCAGTCTCATGTTGGTATCGCCATGGGAACGGGAACCGATGTAGCCATGGAAAGCGCCCGTGTCACTCTAGTCAAAGGAGACCTGCGTGGCATCGTCCAGGCAGTTCTCCTTTCCAAAGCCACCATGCGAAACATAAAGCAAAACCTGTTTTTCGCATTCGTTTACAACGCTCTGGGGGTCCCTGTTGCCGCCGGGGTATTATATCCCTTTTTCGGGCTGCTGCTCTCTCCCATGATCGCCGCCGCTGCCATGAGCTTCAGTTCCGTATCGGTGATCGGAAACGCTTTACGGTTGCAAAGAACCAGCATATAGCTGCCGTCGTTGATTCAAAATGAAAGTTATCCGGTTCGTAACACTGAACGGAGGGCGGTCGGGGCTGTCTTTCCCGGCCACTGCCAAAATCTTCAAAGGGGGCGGATTGGCGCCGTCCTGGTCAACCTCGCCTTGGATATCTACAATCAGTCATTGGGATAGATTCAGCAGGCCGTCGAAGAATTAGGATACCGACGATTAGTATCACAATCGTTTGATTATACGATGTGGGATACTTAGTGCATACAACGCGATTTGTAGAACCAGTGTTTTACTGTTCGGTTATGCAAAATTCGAGAGGTTGAGAATTACCAAATACAATACTTGAACTTTCCTTTGAATAGAGAATGGGGGATAGCCAGTCCATACGACACGATTTTTAAAACCAGTGGTTACTGCTATTGACGTTTACGTGAGTAAAT
>JASFFF010000433.1:0-3806 GCA_050124445.1 Desulfosarcina sp. | reverse complement strand
GATTGTATCCGCTGCCAGCCGGTGGATGCCGCCGACATCGCCGATCAGGTCCATGCGCGCATTCGCCGCGGATGGGGCCTGCCGGCGCGGGCGCCCAGGCAAAGCGACGGGATCCGCTGCGAGCTGTGCGTGAACCGCTGCCTGATCGGGGAGGGCGAATGGGGATACTGCGGGCTGCGCAAGAATGATAGGGGACGGCTGGCGGGCGTTAATACCAGCAGGGGCAAATTGACCTGGTACCATGATCCGCTGCCCACCAATTGCGTGGGGGGGTGGGTCTGCCCGGGCGGAACCGGATGCGGCTATCCGACTCATGCATACAGAAACGGCCCTGAATACGGGTATCGCAACCTGGCCGTGTTTCCCCATGCCTGCACCTTCCACTGTCTCTACTGTCAGAACTGGCATTTCCGGGGTCATACCGGTGACGACGATGACGAACCGGTTGAAAACCTGGCAGGGGGCGTCGATAAAAAAACCGCCTGCATCTGCTATTTTGGCGGCGATCCCTCACCTCAGCTGCCTTACTTGCTGAAAGCATCGCGTATGGTACGGGAACGCAACCCGGGACGCATCCTGCGGATCTGTTGGGAAACCAACGGCGCCATGGCACCGCGCCAGCTCGAAGCGATGACCGACTCGGCCCTTGAGAGCGGCGGCTGCATCAAAATCGACCTGAAGGCCTGGGAAGCAAGCCTACATTTGGCGCTGACCGGGGTCACCAATCGCCAAAGCATCCAAAATTTCGCCTGGCTGGCAAAAAAAGCTGCTTTACGGCCGGAGCCGCCGCTGCTGATCGCCAGTACGCTGATGGTGCCGGGCTATATCGACGCCACGGAAGTGTCATCCATTGCCGGATTCATCGCCGCATTGAACCCCGATATTCCATACAGTCTGTTGGGTTTCCACCCGGATTACCGGATGCGGGACCTGGCGGCCACATCTCGCAAACAGGCCCAGGCCTGCCTGAATGCCGCCAGGCAGGCGGGGCTGCGGCGGGTGCATGTGGGCAACATGCATCTGCTAAGGTGATGCCCATGCGGTTGCGGCAGCCGAAAACGCTGATCACCGGCAAATCCGGTGTGGGCAAAACCACCCTGATGCGCAGGTTGGTGGTCCGGATGAAACCAGTCGATATGAGGGGTTTCTACACCACTGAAATCCGCTCCCGGGGCCAGCGGGTCGGTTACGGTGCAGCGATGGGTGTTGATCACGCGCGCAGAAACAGTCTTATTCGCCTGCTCAAAGGGCTGGCCGTGGCGTGGGCGGGGCTGCCAGGGACCAGGCGACCGGTATGGGCCAAGCAAAACAGGATTAAGCAGGAGGTTGGAATGAAACTACCATCCCCGAATATAGACGGTTCGGTCTCGGTAGAACATGCGATCCATCAGCGTCGCACCAGGCGATCGTTCACCTCACGCGCCTTGTATCCGGACCAGTCAAAATATTTTCCTGCAGGCCCAGGCATTGGGCCTTGGGGCCGGCATCGTGGGGGCGTTTCATGACGGCACCCTCATCGATGTGATGCAGATACCATCGACTCACGAGCCCCTGTCGTTGATGCCGGTGGGACATCAGGGATAAAGCGGCCACCATGAATGGCCTGTGCGGCCTTTTTTGGACCCTGACAATTTCAGGTTGGTGGTCAATGGCCGATATTATGGGTTGGCTTTTATGCCAGATGCAATTATCTTCAGCTAGCCAAACGCTCCTGCCGTCAATCCAAACGTGGCATGGTGCGCATTCGTCAACCCGCAACAGGCACAGCCAGCATGGATGTACAACCCCAATTCGCGACCCTCATCCACCGGATCGGCAAGGTGGTGCTTGGAAAAGAAGATCAGATCAAAATGGCCCTGACCTGCCTGTTTGCTGGTGGGCACCTGCTCATCGAGGATATCCCGGGAATCGGCAAGACGACCCTGGCCAAGGTGCTGTCCCGCTGCATGGGACTGATGTTCAGGCGGGTCCAGTTTACCAGTGACATGTTGCCGGGTGACATTTTAGGCAGTTCCATCTTCGACCAGAACACGGGCAGCTTCATCTTTCACCCGGGACCGGTGTTTACCCAAGTGCTGCTGGCCGACGAGATCAACCGGGCCACACCCAAGACCCAGAGCGCCTTGCTCGAGGCCATGGAGGAGCGGCAGGTGACCAGCGACGGCAAGACCCGGCCGTTGTCGTCCCCTTTTTTCGTCATTGCCACCCAAAACCCAATGGAACTGTCCGGCACGTTTCCGCTGCCCGAGTCCCAATTGGACCGCTTTCTCATGCGCATTGAACTGGGTTACCCGGATCGTGAGGCCGAACGGAAGCTGCTCAAGGGCAGCTATGACCAGCAGAAGGCTCTGCAGGATATGAAGCAAAGCATCGCCCCGGCCGATGTGCTAGCCTTTCAAAAGCAGGTTGACCACGTTCATGCGTCGGATGCTTTTTTGAATTATCTTCAGGATCTGTTGACCTTTACCCGCTCCGGCAGGCACTTTCACATGGGGTTGTCGCCGCGCGCAGGTCTGGCCCTGCTGCAGGCTGCCCGATCATGGGCCTTTATTTGCGGCCGGGACTACGCCCTGCCTGAAGATCTTCAGGCCGTATTGATGGGTGTGGTGGGTCACCGGCTGCGTTCAAAGGATGAATTGGCGGAGATCCCGATGCGGCAGCTGGAAATCCTATTCCAAGAGGTGCCCGTATCGTGATGGCGCTGATTGCCAGAAACTTTTATCGTTTGGCGGGCGGCCGCAAGATCATTCCTGTGACCTTGGGCCTCCGCAACATCTACATCCTGCCTACCCGCTACGGCATGCTTTTTACGGCGGTGCTTGGTGCCATGCTTCTCGGCGCCATCAATTACAACAACAATCTGGGCTTTCTGCTTACCTTTCTGCTGGGCAGTCTGGCGCTGACGGCCCTGATGCATACCTACGGCATGCTCTACGGACTGCGTCTGGAATCGGCAGCGGCCGATCCCACGTTTGCCGGCAGCCCCATGGAGGTGACCGTAACGGTTGCCGCCATCGACCGCCGGCGAACCGGCGTCCGCTGGTATTTCCATTCCAAGGATCGCGTCGAGGAGGCCATCGAACCAGGCCTGCGGCACCAGGTGGTGGTGCCGGTGATACCCGCCCGTCGGGGCTTCTATCACCCGGGATGGCTGCGCATCGCTTCTGAATACCCGCTGGGGCTTTTCCAGGCCTGGGCCCGTATCGACACGGGCCTTCAGTGCCTGGTTTATCCCCGACCCATGGCCGCACCGACGCGGGCCACCGAAAGCACCTCCAAGGATGGTAACGGCAACCGTTCCCGAGGGAGGGGGGTAGACGATTTTCAGGGGCTGTCGGCCTACCAACCCGGTGATTCACCCCGGCGTATTCACTGGCAGGCCTATTCTCGAGGCCGCGGCCTGCATACCAAGACATTTGCCGGCCAGGTGGGGGTCGAGCGGATGCTGGACCTGGCCACCATCCAGGCCATGGATACGGAAGCAAAGCTCTCCATCCTCTGCTTTCAAGTGCTTCAGGCCCACCGCCAGCAGCGCATCTACGGCCTGAAACTGGGTGCCCAGACAATCGCTGCCGGCAGCGGCCGATTTCATCGGGATCGGTGCCTGCGGGCATTGGCCCTTTTTGGTCAAGCCTAAATGATACAGCGTCGACCCCTGCAGCCATTGCTTTTGTCTCTCGCCGTGGCCATGGCCCCGCTGGTCTTGCAAGTGCCCTTCTGGGCGGTGGTGTGGTGTGCGGTCTGCTGGGGGTATCTGTTGGTTCGGGATCGACGGGGATGGCCGCGGCCGTCACGCGGTGTATGGC
>JASFFF010000432.1:0-3815 GCA_050124445.1 Desulfosarcina sp. | reverse complement strand
AAATGGGATGTGAAGTTCGTCTCGATTGTCCATGATTGGTTCGACGCCTATTGGCCGGGTTTCCACTCTTCGCGAATTTCAATCAAATTACCGTTGGGCTCTCGGAGCCATGCGGTTTCGGCACCGCTGAGTTCGTCTACCGCAGGAGCGGATATTGATTCGAATTCAGCACGCAACGCTCGCTGATAGGCAAATTCAACATCTCCCGAAAGATAGGCGATCGTGCTGATATAGGGACCATATTTTTCGAAAAGCGCCTTTTCCGGTGCAATGGTTGGCGTCTTCAATTGTATGGCGATGTTGTTGTCGTCGACATTGTACCGGGTATCGATCATGTAGATGACGCCCTGATTATCGGTCACATTCCTGAAGGCGGATTTGAAACCCATGACATCCTGGTAGAATTTCTCCTGGGCGCCAAGATCTCTGCATAGGATCACCGGCCCGAACATTCTCAGTTTTTCGAAGCTGTGATAGCGCGGCTCCATATAGGGCACCTTGAAGGTTTCGGGCATCTTGTATTCCATGATTTCGATCCATACGTCCTCAAAATCCTTGGCCACAAAACCATTGTAAGGTGGAAATTCGGTATAGTGCTGGGCGAATTCGCAACCAGCTGCTTTCAGTTGATTATACGAATCAAGCGCGTTATCGACCAGATAACAAACGTGATTAATGCCGCGAGGATGCGTGTCGAACCAATCCCTCTCGTACTTGAACTGCAGGCGCGGCATCGGGGCCTCCAGCTGAACGGAAAACTTAGACCCACACGCCAGAAAGGTGTAGTCCGAAGCAACATTGTCGTCTTCGGAGATTAGAACGTCCTCCCCCCAGTAGTACTGCGGAATGCTGTGGGCCCATTTGAGAAAATTCCACATGGTTTCCCGTGGTTTGGTGTCATAGATACAAAGATGTTCAATGTAGTATTTGGGCTGTTTCATGGTTTAATGGTCTCCTTTCAAGAGTACCAAGATGGAAAACGTTGCTTAGGCTAGTATTCTTCCAGAAATAGGAGAATTTGGTTGAGACCAAGGCACCCGAAAAATTTTACCACAGGCATATGGTTGATATTCCGAGTATAGAATTTTTCGAGCAACGCAGATATCGGGCGAATTGGCCATTTCTGGATGGGCGCTAACTCAATAGTTTTTCGACCAAACCCAGGCTAATGCCTGCCGTCTGTCCACCATCGATGACCAAGGATGCGCCCGTGATGAATTTGGCATCATCGGCCGCCAGGAAATGATACACTGCGGCAATCTCCTCCGGATCGCACATACGCGCGTCAGGGTTGACAAACTTGGCCAGCGTCTCGTTCGGCGTCCCAATATTCATCGTCGTTGCCACGGTTCCCGCAACCAGGCAATTGACCCGGATTTTTCTCGCGGCCAACTCCACTGCCGCGCTCTTGGTCAAGCTGATGACCGCTGCCTTGGAGGCATTGTAGGCACTGGACATGGGCGGCGAGACGACACCGGCAGTCGATGCCGCATTCAAGATGGTACTGCCTTCAGGCATATGCGGTAAGGCGTTTTTCATGCAGTTCACAACGCCTTTGACATTGATGTTCATCACTTTGTCAAACACCTGGAAATCGGTTTCCTCCACCATGGGCTCATCGAAACCCACACCGGCATTGTTGACCAGCACATCAATTCTGCCATGTGTATCCACCACCTGGGCAAACGCATGTTGTATAGAGGACTCATCAGTCACGTCGGCCTGAACAGCCATGCCGTTCAAACGGGCGGCCGTCTCTGAGG
Source organism: Desulfosarcina sp. (assembly GCA_050124445.1). Lineage (GTDB taxonomy): Bacteria > Desulfobacterota > Desulfobacteria > Desulfobacterales > Desulfosarcinaceae > Desulfosarcina. The sequence continues at coordinate 2,052 of JASFFF010000432.1, read as the reverse complement.
CATCAGTGATGTCGAGAATCACGATTTCGGCACCCGCTTCGCTGAATCGCTCCGCGGTCGTCAGGCCAATACCCTGAGAACCACCAGTGATCACGGCAACTTTTCCCTTTAATGAGAAAAACATATTTTCGCCTCCATTATGCTTTTTGAGTTATATCGGAGTTGGGGTCAGCTTTCGACCGGAGTAATGGTTATCCAGCTCACCGGTAATAAATGCCTCCATCAAGCCGATAGGGCGTATGGCTGCCATCTGTATACCTTTACTGTCACGCCGCTGTCGCTTCCTTTTCGGCATCGACTTGGGCGGGGGCATACGTCTCCGGGCGGATTAAAAAACGCGCCAGTGCCGGCAGCAATAGCAGTGCGCCGATCATGTTCCACAAAAACATGAAGGTCAGCAAGACGCCCATGTCCGCCTGGAACTTAATGGGTGAGAAATACCAGGTAGCCACCCCGACCGCCAGGGTGATGCCCGTGAAACAAACCGCCTTGCCCGTGGTCTTCAGTGTTTCGACATAGGCGGTATGCAGTGAATTACCCTCTCGCAGCAGGGATTCAAGCTTACTGAATATGTAGATCCCATAATCGACACCGATGCCCACACCAAGGGCGATCACCGGCAGTGTGGCCACCTTAACACCAATGCCCAGCATGGCCATCAGGCCCTGGCACAACACCGATGTCAGCGCCAGGGGCAAAAGAACACATATAGTAGCAAGTACGGATCTGAAGGTCAGCAGGCACATGAGCGCCACAACACCGTATACATAGGCCAGAATCAGGTACTGGGCGCGCTCGATCACCTGGTTGGTGGCCGCCTCGTAGGCGGCGTTACCGTCACCCAGCCGGAACCAGACATCCGCATCATCGTTTTCGGCTGCAAAGGTCTGCACGACACCCACCGCCCGCTGAAGGGTGCCTTGTTTGTGGTCGGCCAGTTCCAAATCGATCTGCTGCATGTTGCAGGCTTTGGAGGCGCCAGCGATGGTGAACCCCGTCATGGCCATGGCCCGCTGCAATACCCGCTCGTCTCGCGGCAAGGCGTAAAATTTGAGATTGCCCTCGTTGCCGAAGAAACGGTTGTCCTTGGTGGTGGTTGCCGGAGAGGATACCGACTGAACACCTGGCGTATTCTGGAGCCGCCAGCCGAGCCGGTCGATCAGGTCGACCACCTTGAATTTTTCACATCCGCCTTCGGGCGTTCCGACGAACACGGTCATCAGATCGGTGCTGGTGGAAAAATTAGTGGTGATGTAGCTGCTGTCTAAATTGTAGGGGGAATCTTGACGAAGCTCGGGCGCCCCCTTGTCAAGATCGCCGATTTTAAGGTTCCGGCTTGCGATCAAACCCACGACCATCAGCACAAGGCCGACAGTCAACGCGACGCGCGCCATCGTTGGCTTTGAAAAACTGGCCACCCCATCCCACAAGGCGGATCTTTCTGAGAGTTTTTTACGGGAATGTTCCAATCCTTGTTGTGTCACGCCAACATAGGACATGACGATGGGCAGCAGCACCAGATTGGTGAAGACGACCAGGGCCACGCCGACACTGGCCACCAGGGCCAGGTCCTTGATGGCCCCGATGTCGATGATGAACAACATGGCAAAGCCGATGCCGTCGCTGATCAGGGCCACCAGGCCGGGCTTGTGCAGACGGTGAAAGGTACGTTTGGCGGCCTCGAATGTCGTCGCGCCGCCGGCCGTTTCGTGGTTGACTGCATTGATCACCTGCACTCCGTGGCTGACCGCAATGGCGAACACCAGAAAGGGCACCAGAACGGAGAAGACACCCAGCCCGTAGCCGAGAAGATTCAGTGTGCCCAGCTGCCAGATCACGGCAACGATCGAACAGGCCAGCGGTGCCATCGTGGATTTGAAGCAGCGTGAATATTGAAAGAGCAGTGCGGCGGTAATCGCCAGCGCACCCAAGAAAAAGAGGGCGATCTTGCCGAAGCCGTTGACCAGATCGGCTATCTTTTTCACGTCGCCGATGATGTGGAGCCTTAGGTTGTCGGTCTGGTACTTCTGTCGCAGCTGCTCCAGGCGATCG
>JASFFF010000431.1:0-3817 GCA_050124445.1 Desulfosarcina sp. | reverse complement strand
CCCGCTTTGATCTCGGCCAGACCAGCAATGAAGAGCTGCTGCGGGCCCAGGACCTGCTGGCTAGCACCAGTCGCGGTTTTGCCCGGGCGGTTGCCGAATACAATACGACCATTCAGGAACTGGCCCGTGTCCAGGGCGTTCTTCCCGAAGGCATCACCATCGAAAACGCCCGACGCTGACAGCTGTCCCGGGCATCGGTGGACACACCGCTTAGAGAAACAGACCGATGGTGTGGGAACGGCCGCCGGCACCCACACCTCAATTCGCCCGCGTCATAGAGATCCGTATCCCACCATACCGGCCACCTGCCGTATTGGCGTGTGGCCGCCCCACAGTGATCGAAGCGGGGTGTTTTGCCCCGCTGCGGCGATTTTCACCACTCTTTTTTGCTGTTCATCCGGCGTATCTGCGGTTTCGAATCCTGCCCATTTTGATTAAAAACATAATAAATCGATAGTTTAATTATACTCCGGAGCAATCGTGATTGACAACTGCCGGCCTGGCACAAATTCTGTAAATGTTAGGGTCATGCACAAACAGCAGCTACGCTGATCAAATCAATGCCACGGGCGGCCAAACCATGGAAAATGAGAAAAGAAGCAGTAAATATTATCAATCACTTCTACGTAACGTTGTTGTGACCATCTTGCTGACGGCCATTACCCCGACTGTCGTGGTCAGCATTTTTATCCTGGACGCATTTCGTGTCTCTTACGAACAGAAAGTCTATGATCACCTGGATGTGCTGACCAGAAAGCACAAACGCAGCATTGACATCTTTCTGGAAGAAAAATTGATGGACATTCGCTTTCTGGCAAAGACGAACCGGTTTGTGGATTTGACCGATCAGGGCATCCTCGATCAGCGATTTAACGAATTGCAGCGCGCCTTCGACCGTTCGTTCGTCGACCTGGGCGTCGTAGACCATCAGGGCCGCCAAATCGCCTATACGGGTCCGCTGGAGCTGACCGGCGTGAACTACGCCGGTGCTGCCTGGTTTGAACAGGCCATCAACAGACCGTTTTTCATCAGTGACGTGTTCAAGGGGATGCGTGGCGTCCCCCATTTTATCGTATCGATTCGGCAGGAACACAACGGCAGGCCCTGGATTCTCAGGGCCACCATCGATTTCGGGGAGTTCAACAACCGTGTCCAGTTACTGCGCATCGGTAAAACCGGTTTCGCCTTCATCTTGAACGCCGACGGCGAATTTCAGACCGAACCCATCGCCGGCATCGATATGGATGAGCTGATCGGTCTCATCGAGGGCAGCAATCTGACCGATCAATCCAATCTGGTGACCCGCAAAAGCACACCCGATGGAAACGAAGTCATCTACGCCATGGCTCCTTTGAAAGGGGGTGATTGGACCATGGTGATCCAACAGGATACGGCCGATGCATTCTCAGACTTGAAGCAAACCCAGAACGCCGTCATTTTCATCATTTTCGCCGGGGCACTCGGCATTGTCGTAACGAGCCTGATTGTCTCGCATCGTCTTGTTAATCGTATTTCGCAATCGGATAAAGAAAAGGAGTCCGCGGAGAAGAAAGAACAGATGATGTCGCAGCAGGTTATTGAAACCGGCAAACTCGCATCAGTTGGAGAATTGGCGGCAGGCATCGCCCACGAGATCAACAACCCAGTCGCCATCATGATCGAAGAAGCCGGCTGGGTCGAGGACCTGCTGGAGGAAGAGGATCTGAGCGGAAGCGAGAACGAAAAAGAGCTGCACCGGGCGCTGTCGCAGATAAAAACCCAGGGCCGCCGGTGCAAGGAGATCACCCACAAACTGTTGAGCTTCGCCCGCAAAACCGATTCGCGGATCGTCGAGGTATTTGTACCCGACCTGCTGACAGAAATCGCCTATCTCTCGTCCCAGAGGGCCAAGTACAGCAATGTCGACATCAAAACCAATTTTGAAGCGAACTTGCCATCGATTCCCGCATCCGAAACCGAAATGCAGCAAGTGTTTCTGAACCTGGTCAACAACGCACTGGACGCCATGGAAAAAACCGGGGGTACCATCACACTGGACGCCAAACGCGCAGACAGCGATATCATCATCACGGTGAGCGATAATGGGCCGGGTATCGCCGAAGCCAATCTGGCCCGTGTTTTCGATCCGTTCTATACAACCAAACCCGTTGGCAAGGGGACCGGTCTGGGGTTGTCCATCTGTTACGGGATCATCAAGAAAATCGGAGGCGACATTCATGTCAGCAGCACAAAGGGTGCGGGGACGGCCTTCGAGATACGCTTCCCTGTGACCCAAGTCACATCAGAGCCGCCGGCGATGGAAGACGCCAAGAACAGCTAAGACTGGAAAATAGACATGGAGGAAACGATTATGAACGCTGTAAAATTACTGCTGGTTGACGATGAGAAGCCGTTTGTGGAGACCATGATGAAACGTCTCAAAAAGCGGGATATCGATGTCAACCCGGCCTATGATGGTGAAGAAGCACTCCATTACTTGGAGCAGCATAGCGGCATCGAAGTGGTCATACTGGACATTAAAATGCCCAACATGGACGGAATGACGGCGCTCAAAGAGCTAAAGAGCAAATTTCCCTTGATCGAGGTGATCATGCTGACGGGGCATGCCACGGTCGAGACGGGTATCGAAGGTATGAAAAGGGGGGCCTTCGATTACCTCATGAAACCCTGTGACATGGATCAATTGATTCAAAAAGTAAATGAGGCGGCCAAGCGTAAACGGGATCAGGAGGAGAAGATTATGGAAGCCCGGATGCAGGCCATCACGTTGCGGCGGCCATAGGTAGATCTTAAAAACGGGGGAAGTCGATGGTTGAAAATGATCGCAATAGACCCATCGGTGTGCTGCTTATCGATGACGAACTCGGCTATGTCAACGTGTTGTTCAACCGATTGTCAAAGCGTGGTTTCGATGTCGGTAAAGCCGGCAGTGGTTCCGAGGCGTTTCAGATCCTGCGGCAGCGCAGTTTCGATGTTGCGGTCCTGGATCTCAAAATGGCTGATATGGATGGGATCGAAGTGCTCAAGATCCTGAAAAAAATGGCCCCTGAAATGGTCGTGATCATGCTCACCGGCCACGGCTCCGCCAAGGCGGCGCACGATGGGATTCGTCACGGCGCCTTCGACTACCTGACAAAACCGTGTGAACTGGATGAGTTGATCCAGAAGATCAAGGAAGCCTACGAACAACGGCCGTTGCTGTGATAATTGTTTCCCTGAAAAACAACCGGACGATCGGCACCAGATGGTCATCCGACCGCAACCATCGGCGTCTGCCGACTGCGTCATGACGATAATCGAGCGGAGATGAATAGATGACGATGATCATTAAATCCAAAGGCTTTCAGCTGTGTGCGGCCTTTTTGCTGGGAGCCGTTGTCCTATTGCTGCCCAGGCCCGACGGGACGACGTTCAAAATCCAAGGAGACCTTGACCGTTCTTTCTACGGCACCATCAGCGATCGCTTTACCATCTCGCCCGGTAGCGATTCCGACTCAGACGTCTATGTCGTAAAGGCCATAGCGGACAATCAGGCCGAACCGCTGGGCGCCTATCTGCAGCGGCAGGCGGCCGCGCATCCAGACCAAACCATCGACGTGGTCTACCAGGACGGCCTCTCACCCAAGGCGCAACGGTTTCTGGCCGTGTTGGCGGTGTTGATCTTTCTGTTTATGATCGAACCGATTCCGCTGGAGATCACGGCTATTTTGATCGGCGTCTTTCTGGTGGTGATGCAGATTGTCGATGTCAAGACCGCCTGGGCGCCCTACATGCACCCGGTGGTTGTCTTCATCATGTGCTGCCTGATATTCGCCAT
>JASFFF010000430.1:0-3818 GCA_050124445.1 Desulfosarcina sp. | reverse complement strand
CCACGACTTTGCACCTGAAAATGTCCACCATGCGCAATATTTCGTCACGGTTTTCGGGTTTGGCCCGCACACAGATCAATGCCATTTCCCGTTGAACCGACCCGGACCCGGTAAGGTCCCTGAGCTTGATCACATTGATGAGTTTTCGAAGTTGTTTCTCGATCTGTTCAATCAGTGGTTCATTGGCTTTGGTGACGATGGTGATTCGTGACACGTTGGGATCGATGGTTTCGGCCACACAAAGGCTTTCGATGTTGAACCCGCGACCGCTGAACAATCCGACAATCCGGGAAAGCACCCCAGGTTCGTTGTCCACCAGCATGGTTAAGATGTGCTTTTCCGTTTTCATTTTCCTTCCTGCTGTTAACAGACCGCCCTATACCAGCAGCATCTCGGTAATCGGTGCCCCGGCCGGCACCATGGGGTAAACGCACTCTTCTTTGGACACCTTGAAATCCATAATCACCGGACCGGGTGTATTCAACCCTTGGCGCAGGACATTTTCAACTTCATCCGGCATCGTGGCCCTCAGTCCGGTGGCGCCGAATGCCTCGGCCAATTTTACGAAATCGGGCGCATGATCCATGCATGTGCAGGCGTAGCGTTTATCGTAAAACAACTCCTGCCACTGGCGGACCATGCCCAGATAGCAATTGTTGAGGATGACCACCTTGACCGGCAACCGGTACTGGACGGCGGTGGCCATTTCCTGAATGTTCATCTGAATGCTGCCATCGCCGGCCACGTCCACCACCAATGCATCGGGAAAGGCCACCTGCGCACCAATGGCCGCTGGCAAACCGAATCCCATGGTACCCAAGCCACCGGAGGTGACAAAATGCCCCGGTCGATCAAAATGGTAATATTGGGCGGCCCACATCTGGTTCTGCCCCACCTCCGTGGTGATGATGGCATCTCCCTGGGTCAATTCATAGAGTTTATCAACCACATACTGGGGCTTGATTTCATCCTTCTGGGTATAGGCCAGTTTATAGTTTTGCTTCCATTGGTCAATCTGGTCCAGCCAGGGCTGCCGATTGGCGGTCAGCACCTCCAGGTCTGCTTCCGCCAAATAGCGGTTGAGAACTTCCAGACTGCTTTTGCAGTCCCCCACCACGGGGATGCTTACCGGTACATTCTTGCGGATGGAGGTTGGATCGATATCGATGTGCACAATCTGAGCCTGGGCTGCGAAACAGTCTGTTTTGCCGGTTACCCGGTCGTCAAAACGGACGCCGATGCCGATGAGTAGATCACATTCGGAGGTGCTCATGTTGGCCCGATAGGTGCCATGCATGCCGATCATCCCCAGGGAAAGCGGGTCGGAGCCCGGAAATCCACCCAATCCCATCAGGGACATGGTAACCGGGATCTGGGCCATGCGGGCCAGCTTGGTCAGTTCCTCGGCCGCTTTGGAAAGGATGACGCCACCACCGGCAAAAATCACCGGGCGTTGGGCCGATTGAATCAGGTCGGCAACCTTGCGGAGTTGTTTCGCATTCGGTTTGTAAGTGGGATTGTAGGATTTGAGGTTGACCGGCTGGTTGGGTTCGAATCGGGTCGATGCTTGTTGAACATTCTTAGGGATATCCACCAGCACCGGCCCCGGTCTGCCGGAACGGGCGATGTGGAACGCTTCCTTGAGGATTCTAGGCAGCTCCTCCACGGACGGTACCAGGTAATTATGCTTGGTGCAGGGTCGGGTAATGCCGACGATGTCTACTTCCTGAAAGGCGTCGTTGCCGATGAGGTGGGTGGGCACCTGGCCACTGATGATTACCAGGGGGATGGAATCCATGTAGGCAGTGGCCACACCGGTGACGGCGTTGGTGGCGCCCGGTCCTGAGGTAACCAGACAGACACCGACGTTGCCAGTCACACGGGCGTATCCATCGGCCGCATGCACGGCGCCCTGCTCGTGGCGCACCAGGTAATGCCGAATGTCGGTCTTCTCCAGATTATCGTGGATGTCGATGGTGGCCCCGCCAGGAAACCCGAAAATGGAATCCACGCCCTCTTCTTTAAGGACTTCCATCAAAATTTGTGCTCCGTTGAGTTTCATTGGCTTTTGCTCCTTTTTCTAAGTCAGATGCTGAGGAAGGCGGCCGGGTCGTGGCCCCCGAACCCAGTCATCTGACAATTGCCCCTTTGCTGGCTGATGCCACCTGTTGCGCGTAGCGGGCCATGTATCCATGTCTGATTTTGGGCTCAGGTGCCCGCCACCGGCCCAGTCGCTGGTTGATCGTTTCCTCTGAAACCAACAAGGTGATGGTCTTAGCGGGGATATCGATGGCGATGCGGTCCCCCTCGTTGATGATGGCGATCGGGCCTCCCTGGGCTGCTTCCGGTGAAATGTGACCGATGGCGGCCCCACGGGAACCGCCGGAGAAACGCCCATCGGTGATTAATGCCACATGCGCGTCCAGCCCCATGCCGGCAATGGCCGAGGTGGGGGTGAGCATTTCACGCATGCCGGGCCCCCCCATGGGGCCTTCATAGCGGACGACAATGATGTCGCCTTTGCGGATGCGGCCTTCCATGATGGCCTCCGTCGCCGCTTCTTCCGAGTCGAAAATCCGGGCCGGACCTTCGTGACGCATCATTTCTTCTAACACCGCCGACTGTTTGACCACGCATCCCTCCGGGGCCAGGTTGCCGTAGAGCACAGCCAGTCCCCCCTGATGGTGGTAGGGACGGTCCATGGGACGAATCACTTCCGGATCCAGCGTTTGTGTGTCGGCAGTATTTTCGGCTATGGTTCTGCCGGTAGCGGTGAGACAATCGGCGTTGATCAACCCGGCGGCGGATAATGTTTTCATCACGGCGCTGATGCCTCCGGCCCGGTTGAGGTCCTGGATATGGTGCGCACCTCCCGGACTCAGTGAGCAGATATGGGGTGTCTTCTCACTGATGGCATTGATCATGTTCAGGTCCAAGGCAACGTCGGCTTCCGCGGCAATGGCGGGCAGGTGCAACACGGTGTTGGTCGAGCAGCCTAAAGCCATGTCTACGGTCAGGGCGTTTTGAAAGGCCTCCGGGGTCATGATTCGACGGGCGGTGATCTGCTGCTTCCACAGGTGAAGAATCTGGATGCCGGCCCGCTTGGCCAGGCGAACCCGGGCGGAGTAGACTGCCGGAATGGTGCCGTTTCCCGGAAGGCCCATTCCGATCACCTCCGTCAAACAGTTCATGGAATTGGCCGTGAACATGCCGGCACACGAGCCGCAGGTGGGACAGGCGGCATCTTCAATGGCCGTCAGGCGTTCGGTGTCCATATTTCCCGCTTTGACAGCGCCCACGGCTTCGAAAACGGTAATCAGGTCGATTTTGCGACCAGGAGCGTCGGGATGTTCGCCGGCCAGCATGGGGCCACCGCTGACGAAGATGGTGGGCAGATCCAGCCGGGCGGCCGCCATGAGCATTCCGGGAACGATCTTGTCACAGTTAGGGATCATGACCAAGGCATCCAGGGCATGGCCGGTCGCCATGACTTCGATTGAGTCAGCAATCAGCTCACGGCTGGCCAAGGAGTATTTCATGCCGGTGTGGTTCATGGCAATGCCGTCGCAAACACCGATGGTGCCGAATTCAACCGGTGTCCCACCTGCCATGTAGATGCCGGCCTTGACCGCCCGGGCTAAGGTATCCAGGTGAACATGGCCGGGAATGGCGGTATTGACGGCATTGGCAATGCCGATCAAAGGACGCGCGATCTCTTCATCGGTGTATCCGATAGCCTTGAAAAGGGCCCGGTGGGGTGCCCGTTCAATCCCTTTTTTTGCTGCGTCGCTTTTCATCCCTTGACGTCCTTTCCGTCC
>JASFFF010000429.1:0-3825 GCA_050124445.1 Desulfosarcina sp. | reverse complement strand
ACCGCCGGCCGAAAACCAAGGTGCGGCCTTGTTTTTTTACCCCCCGCCCGCCGGTAAGCTTTTTGAGATCCTTGAAGATCGCGTTGTTTTCGCTTGCGATTGCCCGAACGGGGTGTCGGCGGGCAAATTTGGTAGCGGCGGCCGGCTCGGTATTCCGACGAAAGACGACAAGACGGCGACGGTGGGAGGTGTGTGGAATTCGATAGGCGATGTCTTCAGACAGGTCGTAGTCTTTTGTAAACTGTTGGGCGGCCGCTTGGATCTCCTCATCGCAATGCGGGCCTTTCATGAAAAAGATGTATCCGTCTTTCTGCAGGCAGCCGGCAACCCTGGCCAGGGTGCCGCCAATCGGCTCCACGGCACGGGTAATGACACCGGCCACCGGACGCGCATAATCTGGAGCGATGCCCCGCTCCACCACCTCGAGCCCGGAAAGGCCCAGTTGGGAGACGGCGGTTTTCAAAAATTCGAGACGGTTGCGGCGGCTTTCGGCCAGCAGAATGTGCAAATCCGGCCGGAAGATGGCCAGCGGAATGCCCGGCATGCCGGGACCGGTTCCCAGGTCCAGCAACGGCGTCGGCCAAAAGGGGTGCTGGAGGGCCGGCAGAATAGCGTCGGCATAGAGCTTGACGACCATGTTTTCGAAGTTGTGAATCCGGGTCAGATTCAGTTCGGCATCGTATTTTCGCAGCAGTTGATGGTACGTCCATAAGCGCTCGATTTGGGAAGCGCCAAGCTGGATCCCACAGCGCTGCAGCAAGGCATTCATCCCGTCGGGGCTGGGCGTTTTTTTCGTTGCCGTGCCGACTTTTTTCTGCGATCTTGTGGCCCTGCGTTTCACGTACGACCCTTTTGACGAATACCAACGACCGTGCCGATTCATTGATGACCCGGAGGGCCACAGTGGACACCCCGTTGCATGCCGATGAAGGTTGGTGCTTCTTCGATCAGCGCTGGCCCGTGCTCTATGTAGACAACCACCTGCTGGCGCTATATAAACCATCGGGTCTGCTGGTGCAAGGGGACCGCACCGGCGACGCCTGTCTGCTCGACCTGGCCAAGCAGTGGATCAAGGAGCGGTATCGCAAGCCGGGCAGGGTATTCTTGGCCATGCTCCACCGCCTGGATCGCCCGGTGGCCGGCGTGGTGTTGTTCGCCCGCACCTCCAAGGCGGCCGGCCGCCTGTCCCGGCAGTTTCGGGAGCGCAGCGTTGAAAAGCGCTATCTGGCCGTGGTGCATGGGCAGGTTGCCGTCGAGTCCGGTCGCCTGATCGATCACATCGAGCGACAGGATCGAATCAGCCGGATCGTTTCGTCGCCCACGGATGCCAGCCAGCAGGCCCGGCTCGAGTACACCCGGCTGGAAAGGGGTCAAAGAACGTCGTTGTTGCGGATCGCTCTGCTGACCGGACGCCGCCACCAGATCCGCATCCAGCTGGCCCACATGGGCCATCCGATTGTGGGCGACCTGCGCTACGGTGCCGGTTTACCGCTGCCAGGCCGGCAGATCGCTTTGCTGGCCCAAGCGCTCACCCTGGACCACCCCACACGGGGGGAGCGTTTCGAGATCACCTGTCGGCTTCCCGACGGCTGGCCCTGGCCGGAGGACGAACCGGCAGACCGATCCGGCCTTCCCTGGGATTGGCGGGCCTTTTCACATGCACCAATCGGATGATGCTATCTGATGAATGGAGGCCGACCATGGTTCAACCCATCTACCTGGACTACAACGGGACCACCCCCCACGATCCGGAAGTGGTCGCCGCCATGCGTCCCTTCCTGGAAACCGACTTCGGCAATCCTTCCAGCGCACATTGGTATGGTATCCGTCCCAGGCGTGCTGTCGAGGCCGCCCGCCGCCAAGTGGCCGACTTGCTGGGCTGCGAACCGGCGGAGATTATTTTCACCTCCGGCGGCACCGAATCCAACAACCACGCCATCCGCGGCATGGCCCGGGCGCTGAAGGCCAACGGGCGGCACATTATCACCAGCACGGTGGAACATCCGGCGGTGCTGGAGGTGTGCCGGCATTTGGAAACGGAGGGATTCGAGACGACCTATGTGGGCGTTGATCATACCGGCTGGGTCAGTCCGGATGACATTGCATCCGCCATCCGACCGGATACCATTCTGATCACCATCATGCATGCCAATAACGAGGTGGGTACCATCCAACCCATCGCCGAGATCGCCGAACTGGCCAATCATCATGGTATCTGTGTTCACACCGATGCCGCCCAGAGTGTGGGCAAAATCGAGACAAATGTACAGCAGCTCGATGTGGATCTGCTTTCCGTTGCCGGGCACAAACTATACGCCCCCAAAGGAATCGGTGCCCTTTATGTTAGAAGCGGACTGCGGCCGGAGAAATTCTGCCATGGCGCCGGCCAGGAAGAAGGTTGGCGGGCCGGCACGGAGAACGTGCTTCAAATCGTTGGACTGGGCAAGGCCTGCGAGATGGCCGAACGCAACCTGGCTTACAGCCAGCGACATCTCAAAACCATGCGGGACCGGTTGTATGCGGGATTGGCCCACCAACTGACCGGGATCCGACTTAACGGCCACCCGGAGCAGCGCCTGCCCAACACCCTGAGCCTCGCTTTCAAGGGGCTGGAAGCCAACCGTATTCTTGAAGAGATCGGATTAGAGGTAGCCGCCTCGGCCGGGGCCGCCTGCCATGCCGATACGGTGAGCGTGTCCCATGTATTGGAAGCCATGCAGGTACCCGTGGAGTGGGCCAAAGGAACCGTACGTTTCTCCACCGGGCGCATGACCTCCGGCGAACAGATCGATCGTTCTATCGCGGTGGTTGCCAAAGCGGTGAATCAAATGCGCCACAGCCCTGCATGAACTACCTGCAATTCAAGGCCGCAGGTTTTGCACTCGAATACATCACCCTTCTGCATGTCACAACAATTCGCCATCGTTTTTTTTCCTTATTTTGTATGCGTTGTCCATAAGTCGCTACGCCTAATTGTAAGAGCGGTTACCCGTTGTCTCATAATTTATCAATTGCTGCCGCTTGCCGGAACCTTCAGACAATTCTTGCAAACACCGTCCACGCGGACCTCTACTTTGTCGATACGGCCGGGAAATGTCTTCCACAAGCCCTCGGTATCGACATCTAAGCTAGCTGGATTCAGACAATCCATTTGGCCGCAACGTTTGCAGTAAAAGTGGGGATGAGGGTGGTGGTATTCATTGGGTGCCAGACCATAGTAGAACGCCCGGCCGCCCGTGCTGATGCGTTCCACAAGGCCGTTGTCCACCAACAGGTCCAAAATGCGGTAAACGGTCACTCGGTTAATGGTGCTGCTGCGCTCCAGCGTTTTGAAGATATCGGCGGCTGACAGGGGGTAGCTGTTATTGCCCACCACCTCGAGGACGCGCAAGCGGTTTTCGGTGGCGTCCAGATGTGCAGCCTGCAGCAGATTTTCATAGTTGCATTTATTGCACATGTCAGCTCCTTCGCATTTCTGCTGCGGCATCGTACACCTGAGTCATGGCCGATATCCTGCGGGCCGGAATCATTCGCACGATCATCAGGTTGAGAAAGAAGGCTATGCCTGCAACCATGATGATGGATGCCCCCGATGCCAGATCGAAACGGTAGGAGATCCACAGGCCCAGCATGGTGAACAAGCAACCCAACAGGCTGGAGCCGATCATCATCTGTAACAGGGAGCGGGCATATTTTTCCATGATGAAAGGCGGGATGGTCAGCAGGGCGATAACCAGGATCAGCCCGACGACCTGGATGACCATGACAATGGTGATTGCCAGCATGCAGATCATCATGATGTAAATTGCCGTCACCGGTACGCCC
>JASFFF010000428.1:0-3843 GCA_050124445.1 Desulfosarcina sp. | reverse complement strand
GCACCTTTTGAAATATATGCTATCGACAGATATAGACATTTTTGAAGCAAGAATATTAAATGCGGTGACTGGTCAAATGCTCTATCGCTAACAAACATACTCTGAATCCATAAAAAAAGACAAGCCCTTGGGCAGTCGGGGCTTGTCTCTGAGAGAGGAGCGAGAGCCTGATATCAGTTCCGTTGACTGTCTGGTCCTTTTAGCAGCCGTGTAGTGTAGTGAATTATACCAAATTAAGGAGATGGTTGGTTTTTAGAATAAATTGACAAATAGGTTGGAAATTTCAGATTAAATGGTCTCTGGAAACAGAGGCCTTTTTTTATGAAATAAGCAGGGGCGGAGAGTGTTGCCGCACTCAACCGCCCCGAAACACCGGGGCCGCTATAGCCCCCAAAAAACACGTGACTCCCATGATACTTCCTGTTTGTCTGGATCTCAAGAAAATTGCGCAATCGGCACGCAATTATTGTTGGCCGCGACCATTATCTTGTCGTTGCGGCAACCCCACGGTTTGGGGACACGGGTATGTCTTGGTTTGTTTCACCGGGTTTTCCCACCCCCTGGAAATTCGCCGGTACCGGTGCCCGCTGTGCGGATGTGTGATTCGACTGCGACCGAAAGGGTACTTCCCTCGTATTCAAACAGATGAAGCGACCGTTCACCGCATACTGGATTTTCGCATCGCCACCGGTTTTTGGCCTCCCGGCGCAATCACCAATCGTTGCCGGCACTGGCTTGCCGCTTTGAAGAAAAACACCATCGTTATCTTGGGCATCGCTTGGCAAAAGGATTTGATGGTAGCCTTCAATGCGTTGAAGCGTATGGGCCGGGTCCCGATTCGTCGCACGATTTAACGTGTCGGTGTCCTGGCTCATCGGGCACCCCACCGAAGTGTGCCGGCGACACCTTCACGGTGATGGTTTATGGCAGGGCAAACCGTTAAATAAGGAGTCTTGCCATGGACGAAGAGAAGAAAAAGCAGATTGCCGTCTTCCGGTTTGGTGTCATCGCCGATTTTGTTACCGGTGCTACGCTCTCGCGAGGAGAAAAGGAACGTCTGCTAAAGGACAAGTGTGCCCGTAAATGGAATATCCCGTATTCCAACCGGACATCCATCGGCCGTAGCACCCTCCGGGATTGGATCGCCAACTACCAGGACGGTGGCAATCGATTGGAAGCCCTGTATCCCAACGATCGCACCGACAGAGGAAAAAGCCGCAGTATCGATGAACAGACGTCTGACAACCTGATCTGCTTACGCGGCCAAATGCCCAAGGCCACCATCGGTGCATTGATTGAAACCATGACCCAACGAAAGTTGATCTGTCCGGGTACACGGCTCAATACCTCCAATGTCTGGCGTTTTCTCCATCATCGCAACCTTATGCCGGAACCGCAGGCCGTTGGTACGGATCGTCGAAAATTTGAAGCCGAAATGCCCAACGACATCTGGCAATCGGACGTCATGCACGGCCCATTCGTTTTTGTCAATTCTCGCCGACGCAAAGCCTACCTCATCGCTTTCATCGACGATCACAGCCGCCTGGTTCCCTACGGCGGATTTTATCTGTCGGAAAATCTGGCTGCATTTTTGGATGCGTTCGAAAAAGCCCTGCTCAAAAGAGGACTGCCCCGAAAACTCTACGTTGACAACGGTTCGGCCTTTCGAAGCAAACAGCTCGAACACATATGCGCGTCGCTGGGCATTGCCCTGATCCACTCCAAACCGTATCAGCCTCAAGGAAGAGGGAAAATTGAGAGAATGTTCCGAACAATCCGCACCCAGTTTTTGCCAACGGTCGAAGAGAACACCAGCCTTGCCGACCTCAACAACGCCTTTTCAAGCTGGCTGACGCAATACCATGAACGTCGCCATTCGGGGACCGCACAAAGTCCGCTGCACCGCTACGCCGATAACATCCAGTGCCTACGACCGGCGCCGGACAATCTCAAGGATCACTTTCGCATGATCGTTCGACGTACGGTCGCCAAGGATCGCAGCGTCACCATCGACGGCCGACTGTTCGAAGCCCCGGTGGCGTTGATCTCAAAGCGTATCGACCTGCTCTTTCACAAAGACGACCCCGCCAAGGTGGAGGCTCGCCTGGCCGGTAAAAGTTACGGGATGCTGCAACCGGTGGATCTGGCCGTCAATTGTCGGGTTAAACGGGATCGAAATCGCAACACTCAGATCGATATCCACGATAGCCCAAAACCCAGCAGCGGACGAATCTGGTAAAGGAGAATAAGCGATGACCCCGAACTACCGACTCTTCTTTGAATTGGAGCAAGAACCCTTTTCCTCGGATATTCCCAAAGACCATATTCTGGTAACCGACAGCCTGACCGGGGTCGAGCAAAGGATCCATTACGCCATCCGTACGGGAGCCGTGGCCCTGGTCACCGGAGAAATCGGCTCCGGCAAGTCCACCGCCCTTCGCTATGTGACCGAATCGCTGCATCCCTCCGAGCACCTTTGCCTGTACGTCACCGCCACCAGTGGATCGATCTTGGAGTTGTATCGCCAGATCCTCGGTGCACTCGGTGTCGATAACCGGGGCATCTCTCGGGCGCTGATGCTGCAGACCATCCGCAGTCAGGTCACGGAATTGACCGGGGCCAAAAAGCTGAAAGTCCTGCTGGTCATCGACGAGGCCTCACTTTTGCGCATGGAGGTCTTTGCCGAACTTCACACCCTGTTGCAGTTCGAAAAGGATGCCAAACCCTTTTTGCCGCTGGTGATGGCGGGTCAAAACAACCTGATCGACAGCCTGAAGTATAGACCGGCCATGCCCCTTGCTTCCCGTGTGGTGGCCCGCAGCCATTTGGAAGGTGCCAACTTTGCTTTGATGACGCAGTATATTGCCCATCATCTGTCCATTGCCGGCGTCAAACAAAATTTGTTCGAAGATGCCGCCGTGGTGGCCGTCCATCAGGGATCGGGTGGGCTGTTCAGAAAGGCCAATCACCTATCCCGAGGAGCACTGATTGCGGCGGCCCGGCAGAAATCCACCACCATCACCGCCGAACATGTCCGGCTGGCGGCAACCGAAATATTCTAACCAGACAAGGAGGTCACATGGTGAACCCACACAATATTGAACTGGTATTAGAGGAAAAAATGGACCGCGTCATGGAACTGATTGAAGAACTCGCATTGGATGCTGTCCTCGAAATGCTCGTCAAAATCTCAGATCGTAATCGAGAGTTCGCCAGTCAAAGTAAGCACTGGAACTGCTATCGATCTGATTGTAAACAACGCAATGAAATACCCTTTTGATAGAAAACCTGTGCACAATCGAAACGGGTTGGTATGATTCTGCCGAAGAAAAACGAAATAATCTGATCATAAGAGGTGGAATAATTTGAGATTGCAGGGAAAGAATCGGGATAATCAGTAATGAGCTGGCGGATTAGTGTGAACGCCTACACCCCAAGAGGAATGGTGTCCACCCACTCTAAAATGTCATCTCTTCCTTCCCGCTCCCACATTTCGACATCTTTATCAGTCGCACAGGTGGTGAAGGCGTCCAGTAAATTGATGCAGCATTGACCGCATTGCTTGCAATTGAAGGACATTAGTGGCATTGTAAATATATACCTCATTTAAGACTGGCTGAATAATATGCATAATAGAGATTATTATCTAAGACTTAGGAACAGATATCTTCCTTCCAAATTAAATCTCATATTTATACTTGAATCACCACCTGTATCTGGAAAATATTTTTATGATGAAACTGGAAAAACAACTGAACCATTGTTTAGTGCTTTTATGAAATTTTCGAACTACATTCCTTCTAATAAAAGCGATGTAGTGGTCAAGTAAAAACGGACACCGGG